>CAKZMG010000347.1 GCA_937128235.1 uncultured Verrucomicrobiales bacterium | reverse complement strand
CTACTCCTAGCACTGACTCTGGGAGTTATCAGCTGTAAGGATAAATACCCTCGTGAAGTCGAGATTTCTGAGCCTCGAGAGTTGTGCGCATTTGACCACAACGAGCTACAACGCCCGCAGACTAACTCATTCACTACCGTTCAGCCACTAAGCTGGCGTAGAGTCGCTATGACAGAGTTCCGCCTGTTGAACTACCGAGCAGGCGAGTCCACTGAGATAGCAGTCGGCACAGCCTCTGGCACTCCAAAGGCAAATATTGACCGCTGGTATAGACAATTTAAAGCAGATCCACTATCTGACATTTCATCACTTAAGACTGATCCAGTTCTCGGAGCTGAGTCTTATCTAGTTGATCTAAAAGGTGAATTCGCAGCGAATATGGGAGGTGTGGCAGTCAAACAAAAGGACTGGGCAATCATCGGCATTATCACCGTCCTAGGACCTCAAGACATTCTCACTATTAAGATGACTGGACCCGCTAAAGAAGTCGCCGCTGAGAAGGAAAACTTCCTCCAGTTTGCCAAAGAACTCGACTTTCTATCTCCTGAAGAATCAACCTCTAACTCTGAAAGATAATGAGCCAAACAACAGACCACAACATTCAGGCGAAACCTAAGAAAACCAAGAAACCAAAGAGCCTACCAGAGAAGATCTTAGATTACGCATCCAGTATGGGCGTTGGCGTCATTTGCTTTCTCTTACTAGGTTTACTAGTCTGGTTCAGCACCCTAGAGCAGGCAGAAAATGGGCTAAAAGCCACTCTGGACAGATACTATAGCTACAAGGCTATCTACGTAGTCCCACATCTTGAAGGCAGGCCAGTATTTATACCACTACCTGGAGCATACTGGGTCTGTGCGGTATTATTTGTAAATCTCTTCCTAGGCGGCATCCTCCGCATCCGTAAGGGAATTAACCAAATCTTCATCATCATAGCCCACACCGGCATGATAATGTTGTTAGTAGTGGGAATGGTAGATCATCACTATTCTATCCATGGTCTCATGCACACGACCACGAATGGCACTTACGATTACGCCTTCAAGCAGGATGCAACATCTATCGAGGTCTACTCCTACACCAAAGGCAAGAAGCAGAAGAAAAACGCACCATTCGTGATCAAGCACGACATGATCGAAGACATAGGCCACAGTAAAATGCGTGTATTTAAAGTCAAAGATTTCCCATTTGATATAGAAGTTCGCCATTTCATGAGAAATGCTAATGCTTTGGAAACTTCTAAAAATACACCTACAAGGAAAGACCTCGCAGTTATCGATGGCTTCTTCCTGCGTGAATCAGAAGTTGACCCCGCCCTAGATATTCACTTCTACGGCTGCTATGTCACCATCGCCCCGCATAATGGAGGTAAGAAGCAGACGATCTTACTCAGCCGTCAGATACGTGCACCTCAGACATTCGCAGTAGATGGCACACTCTATGGCATAGAGATGCCAAATGAGATATGGAAAATGCCGTTCGAGGTAAAGCTCAGAGACTCTAAAGGTAAATACTACCCTGGCACCCGCCGGGCAGAATACTACAGCAGTGACATCACATGGACCGATGAATCTGGTAGCACTAACATGCAGAAAATCGAGATGAACGAGCCGCTCAGATACAAGGGCTACACCGTTTACCAAGCCCAGTGGAGCCCACCCCAAAACGAGGTTAAAAACTCCACCTTTGAAATCGTAACCAACCCAGCGGATCAATGGCCGAAATGGTGCCTCCTTATCTCTGGAGTCGGTCTATTTTTCCACTTCGTCATTATGCTTATCAAATTCCTAACTAGAGAATTAAACAAATCACAGAAGGAGGTCATCAGTGAATAAAAAACTACGTATCCTAGGCTTCACACTCTGCCTACTCACCATCCTAACTGTCGGCTACAGCGCTATCTCTGGACTAGCGGGAGCAGCTGCTGGACCACGTGAAGTGAGTGACTACGTCCTGCTCGATAAAGAAGTCGTGGAAGCAGCTAAAAGCATCCCACTCCAAGACCATGGAAGAATCAAACCACTCCAGACATGGGCAGAAACGAACATGTTAGCTATGCACGGAGAGCGCGGCATGACGATTCTCAAAGACGGCGAAAAAGTGAAAATTTCTTCTACAGAATGGCTACTCACTGTCATCTTCAAACCCGAGGTAGCAGACACACTGCCTACCTTTAGAATCGATAACTCCCACATTCTAGAAGATCTAGACATGGACATTAAGGGCCTCAGAGAACGCTATTCATTTAACGACTTCACACCTAAGCAACTAGACAAGCTGGAGAAGATCTTCGCTGAAATCAATGCTATCGACGTTAAGCGACGCAATGATAGACAAAAGCAAATGGTCAGCCTCTACACTAATCTAACCGCTTACCAGTCACTTAAAAACCCCTTCGCATTTTCTAAGAAAGACATCGAGCATCACGGCAAAAAATCAGTCACTGCGATCTTCGACCGCAACGCTAAAATGCTCCAAGCCGCGAATGATCCTGCTAACGTCTTAGCACAGATCAGAAGTATCATCATCACTGAAGGCGAAGTCCTCAGACGCATGACACCATCAGGGCTAGGTAGAGCCTCTAAACTAAATTTTTTCCCACCAGAAGATCTCAAAAATGATGAATGGACCAGTGCTGGTAAAGAATTTTCTAAATCAGCAATCCCTAACTACAGAGCCTATCTTAACTTCGTAGAACGATTTTATCAGGTAGAGGATAAACGCCAGAATGATCCTAACTCCCTCACCCCTGAAGACAGCCTCATCAGAATATTAGAAACGACCCAAAACAATTCTCAGGTCAGGCCATATTCAAAGGTCGCACAAAAACATATCAGAGATCTCGAAGCTCTTCAGAGCGCATTTGACACTAACGATGCCAACCTCCAGTTAGCAGGTATCCATCAGTTCAAAGGTAAATACGCAAGCCTCATGGAAAAGAGAGGTGAGACTACACACATTACTTCTGAAGTGAAATATAATGATACGCGCTACTTCAATAACAGCATCGCTCTTGTCATCTTAGCGTTCATCCTCGTCTTAATCCGCTGTGTATTCATCGGCAGAAAAGTTGGCAAATGGTTTTACTGGGCATCTTATGCTTTTGCATCCATCAGCTGTCTCATTGTAATAGCTGGCATCATTCACCGCAGCTTAATCATGGGAAGACCACCAGTGGGAAATCTCTATGACACCATGCCGTTCATCGTAGGAGCATGCCTACTCATACTACTTCTGTTAGAGCTTATCCATAGGAAATCCGTCCTACTGGCAGTCGCTACATTACTAGGTATAGCAGGCCTCATCTTAGCTAAGAGCTATGAAACAAGCCAAGCTAGCGATCAGCTCAGCCCACTAGTCGCCGTGCTGAAATCTAACTTCTGGCTCACCTACCACGTCATCACTATCACCCTCGGCTACGCAGGCTGTCTCATGGCATCGGCTATATCTCTCGTCTATGTCTTAGGTAGAGTCTTCGGCATTATCGAGAACCGAGAAGATAGAAAATACCTCACCATGAATACGTATGGAATTCTAGGATTCACACTTCTATTCAGCCTCATCGGAACTGTTTTAGGTGGCATCTGGGCGGCTGACTCATGGGGAAGATTCTGGGGCTGGGATCCTAAGGAGAACGGAGCTTTACTCATCGTGATTTGGATGCTCGCCATCCTCCACGCACGAGCTGGCGGCTATATCCGAGAGATGGGCGTCCACTGCGCTAGTATCTTCGCTGGTATCGTAGTTGTCTTCTCATGGTGGCATGTAAACTTCCTCGGCGTTGGTCTTCACAACTACGGATT
>CAKZMG010000346.1 GCA_937128235.1 uncultured Verrucomicrobiales bacterium | reverse complement strand
CCTAAGAAATTAAAAATGAATAGCTTACAGGGTTGGGGAAGTTTTGTGTTTTTTTTCTTGATTAAGAACCTACTGCGCCTTGTTCTCCATTTTTTATTGGTTTGATTTATGAGTTCTAAGTTTGATAGTAGCTGGCATCTTGCTTGCTTGAAAGGATTATTATTACTCAGAGATTTTAATTAGTTCTGGCTCAAAATGTATGTAATAGCTAGTCCAGCAATCTGAAACCTTTGTAGCAACAGGGACTTCGCACCAGCAGATTAGATTAGGTCCATCACCGCCATCTTCACCACAACAACCATTGTGTCTGCTTGAATCTGGATGTTTCTTTAGATTGATCGCATCACCTAGGTTGATGAATATATGATTGTCACATGTTGTTGTTGGAAGATCTTTACCTATCCAATACTTACCGCTGGGAATGGTATTCTCATTGTCAGGAAATGTTGGGTGAAAGGTATCGTCTACTTGTATCAAAAACTTGGTTAGTGTTGCATCACAGTTTGAGCATTTGATGTGCATATTTTTAGGAGAACGTCATAGCATAGCCACCACCTAGGGGAGAGCGAACTTTGCTACTGGTTTAATGGTTATAATTGTGTGAAAACTTAACTGAAAAGGCGCCCTAGGTGGTTGGCTGAGTCGTTGTTAATCTCGGGTTGTTGATATGGTATCTTACATGGAACCACAAAACAAACAACATGAAAATAAAACAACAAACCACAACAAGCCTAGCAGCGGAACTGCTCAGCATACAGTCTAACAGCTCCAAGCCAATCATCTACGTAGCCATTGATCTCCATTCAAAAACATCAGTCATAGGAGGGATGACTCAAGATGGAGCCATGTCACCAACTACACGATTTGAGACCAACAAACAAAACCTCATCAAGCACGTTGCAGAATTTAGCAAAGACTACACCGTCGTCCTCACCGTCGAGTCTGCGCCAGCTGCAAAATGGGCGCGAAATATTCTAAAAACAAAAGTCGAAAAATGCATCATCTGTGATCCAAGAAAAAACAAACTCATCATCAACGTCCCTAACAAAAACGACGAAGCAGACGTCAGCAGTCTCTGCCGGCTACTAAGAATGGGCGAACTAACAGAAGTCTGGTGCGGCGATGACCCACAACGCCAACTCTTCCGCGAAGCCGTCCAATCCCTCCTCTGCCTTCGTGACCAACAACGCCAACTCAAAATCCTCATCAAAAGCGCCTACCGCACCTTCGGCATCCTCAAGCTCAACGGTAAAGAAATTTATCATCCAGAAAAAAGACAACATTGGCTAGACCTACTCCCACTCAATCACAGCAAAGGAATCCATCATCTTTACAACATCCACGACGTCACCCTAGCAGCCTGGAAAAGCCAATTCAATGAAATCAAAATAATGAGCCAGCACCTTCCAGAAATAGCCCTCTTCCAGCAAGTCCCCGGCATAGGCGATATAGGAGCAGCCGTCTTCAGCGCTCTGATAGAAGATCCACACCGCTTCAAAAGCGTCAGTAAACTCCACACATACTGTGCACTAGGAATCGTCTCCCGAGACAGCGACAACAAGCCCCTTGGCTACCAACGCATCAACCGCTGCGGCCAGCGCGAACTCAAAAATGTCTCCTATCACGCCTGGCGCACCGGCATCCGCGTAGGTGCGCAGAGTAGCTGCGTCAGAGACTTCTACGAATCCAGTAAAAAGCGCACAAGCATCCGCCACGCCAGACTCAACACCCAGCGAAAAATCCTCAAAACCCTCTGGTCCATGTGGAAACACCACACCGACTTCGACCCCGAACAATTTTCTAACAACTCTGCATCTAACAGAACTAACAACTCTAGTAGAACTGAAGACTCTAACAATTTTCTCCATACACCTGACCCTGAGGCAGCCCCGCGCCGCCGCAAGCGAAGAAACCGCCGCCGTCGCCCTGCGAAGTCACAGCCCACTATCTGAACACTGATATGCAACTGATGACACACCGCAGCAGCCCGGAAGCGCCGGAGGAGGCGCAGAGAGTTCCGACAAGTCGCATGAGCCTCAGCCATAGCCCGCAGAGATGTGAGCCATGGACCGAGAGCTCCGTTTGGCTGAATGAACCCTGCGCCAACATTTACCTACCACAATCCTCCATAAAGACCATGGACCCGATGAGCCCCAGCAAAAAGCTCACCACAATCGAATCAGATGAACCATTCGGTTGCCTCCCAGAGCTCGCGCCCCTGTTCAGATCCTCGTATAAAAAAATGAGTGGAACAGAGAGACGCCTGGTCGAGCTCTCGATGACACCCCCAGCAGCCCAGCTCCTAACAGAGCGAAACTGTAGGAGAAGTCAAAGAGTCCCTAGAACCTGCTTAGAGATGTGAGAGGTCAGCGCGCCAAGCTTCGCAGCACAATAAGGCGCCCTGATAAAACAACACACCATTACGGTCAAACGAGCGAGCAAAGGCTCCTGCCCAGATCATCAGTTCACACAGAACACGGAAGTCCTGTGGCGACTCCAAGCGTCTCGCTGGCGCAGTTGCCATCTGCCCAGAGCAAAGGACGAAACAACCCTAAGAAATTAAAAATGAATAGCTTACAGGGTTGGGGAAGTTTTGTGTTTTTTTTCTTGATTAAGAACCTACTGCGACTTGTTCTGCATTTTTGTTTGGTTTCATATGGCTGGTTTCATTTGGCTGGTTACTTGTTGAGTGGATTTATTTTAGCACGGTTATTCTAGAAAAGAATTCAAAAAAGATCTAAGAATAGCGTTGATATAATCACAAAAGAAACCGTAAAGGGCTCCTATAGGGAAAAGGACTAAAGCTAAAATAACGCCAATTCCTGACCAGATAAGAGCTCCAGCAGTAAATCCGATAACGGCGAAGATAGTTCCAGCTATTATAGCAAATAATATACGCATCCCCAGCTCGGTCTTTTCGACAGTTGTTTCAATATTCTTACTTTTTGATTTATCTGAAGACATAGTTATTTTTAGCAGAACGTATCAGCATAGCTACCTCATGGGAGAGAGCGATGGTAGATACGTATTTAATGGTTATAGTTGAGTGAAAGCTTTGACTGGAAAGGCGCCCATGAGGTTAGCTACTGCGCCTTGTTAGCCCAGTTCTGTTTTTGTCGGGTTAATTGGGTATAAGTTAAAGGTTGGACCGTGAGATTGCCATTCAGTGACCTGAATTAAGAACAGTTCAATTTGATTTGCAGATATAGGTCCTGATAACCGAAAATTCATTTGTTGTCCGACTAACCCGAATGACTTTGGTTCATGCTTTAGTAAAGATTCAAGTTTTGCAATTTGTTGAGAGCACGAAGTATTAGTTTCGGATTCAAGGTATGCTCTGGAAACATCATTCACTCGGATTAATAACGGGCTTGGCGATGAATCAAGCCAACCAAATGCTTGGGGATACTTTTGAAAAAGATTGTCAGTTACTCCTGGAATCTTTCTCCTTATTAGCTCGGTTAATATATCAAGCGTATATGTAACGATCTCAGAACCAAATCTCTTGTTGGTGGCGTAGCGTATAGCAGTGTGAATAGAAGGTGAAAGATAGGACTCTCCATGTTGCCAGTTAAATTGACCTGTTGATTGTTTAGTCATTTGATCAAAGGAAAATCGTCGGCTTTGATAATCAGGGCAATCAGCTAAATTAGCGTCTGCTAATGACTTAACTTCTCTAGCTAAATCAATGATTCGATTTTTTTTGATCGGGTCGATACCTCCAAGACCTTCAGAGAAAATACTATCCATAAACAACGTTGAGGTTCCGTGGTATAGGGGGAATGGGATGTTATCAGGCATAGATCTGAGTTTATTTTTAGGCTAACAGTTTGATTAAGTTACGGTGGAAAGATAATGATTTCCTTTATATCCGTCAAGTGGATAATTGGGGGCGTGTTTTTTATCTGGTGGAAAATATGGATATGGTGTTAGGGTGATTGAATATGAAGGGAATGAGATTAGAAGATCAAATGAAAGCGGCTATGAGGCGGCTAGGTATGGCGCATAGGACTGAGAAGAGTTATGTTTCTTGGTATAAGCGTTATGTGAAATTTCATGGGTTAAGGCATCCAGAGGAGCTAGGTGAAAAGGGGGTGGAGGAATTTCTGAATTATCTGGCTTTGGAGAAGAATGTGGCTGTGGGGACGCAGAATCAGGCATTTAATGCGTTGGTGTTTTTGTATCGGGAGGTGCTGAAGATGGAGCTAGTGGGGGTGAATGCGCGTAGGGCAAAGGTGAAGAAGAAGCTGCCTGTGGTGCTGAGCAGGGATGAAATTAGGCGTTTGTTTGAGCATGTGAGGGTAGGGCTGCCTAGTTTGATGTTGAGGCTTTTGTATGGTTGTGGATTGAGGGTGAGTGAGGGGTTGAGGTTGAGAGTGAAGGATGTGGATTTTGAGAATGATTGTGTGTGGGTGAGAGATGGTAAGGGCGGAAAGGATAGGTGTGTGAGTATGCCTGAGAATTTGAAATCTGAACTGGAGAGGCAGGTGGCTAGGGCTAGGTTGATTTTTGAAGAGGATGTGGAGAATTATGGAGAGAGTAGAGTTTATGTGGATGAGGCATTGGATAGGAAGGGACAGGGGAGGTATAGTAGGAGCTGGGAGTGGTTTTGGGTATTTCCTACTGCTCTGCGTGGTGTGGACCCTAGGGATGGTGAGGATAAGAGGCATCATATTTTAGAGGGCGCGGTGAGTAAGTGGCTGAAGAGTGCGGTGGGGAAAGCAGGGATAGAGAAGAAGGTGACTGCGCATGTCTTGAGGCATAGCTTTGCTACGCATTTATTACAGGCTGGGGTGGATCTGCGGAGTATTCAGGAGCTGCTGGGCCATGAGAGCGTGAAGACGACCGAGGTCTATACGCATGTGATGAAGGCGATGGCTGGGAAGGTGAGGAGCCCGCTGGATGATTTGTAGGGGGGCGGGTTTTAGGTGGTTAGGTTTTATGTGGTTAGGTTTTATGTTTTATGTTTTAGGTTTTAGGCGGCTTGGGTTGATGGATTTTTTTTGACCATCACCGCGTTCGCGGGACAGGCGGAAGGCACGGAAGGTACGGAACCGGGTTGATGGAGTGGAACTTGGGTTGGGGGTTTGGGTTATGGTGTTTTTTTTGACCGCTGATTACGCTGAATACCGCAGATTTTTTCTTGGATTGTGTTTTACTGTGGTGGAAATGACTGCATGCTAGATGATAGATGGTAAATGTTAAGGGGGTTGATGGGCAGAGACAGGATGTCTCTGGCACATTGGGTTGGGCTTACGACCGAGACGGTCGTGCCACTGGGAGGCTTGGGTTGTGTTTCATTGTGGTGGAAATGACTGCATGCTAAATGATAGATGTTAAATGTTAAGGGGTTGATGGACAGAGACAGGATGTCTCTGGCACATTGGTTTTGGCTTATGACCGAGACGGTCATGCCACTGTGGGTGATGTATTCACTTGTTAGATAGGATTTTGATCACTGCTTGGATGGCTTCTTTTTCATCGCAGATGTCGTGGTTTGCGGGGATGATGAATTCTGTGTTGTTTTTGGGGAGGTGAGCACTTTGGTAGGAGACTACTCCATCGGTTTGGAGATTGAGGATGGGTTTTCCCATGTCTCCAACCACTGAGTAGCTTTTGACTCCTTTTCGCACGGGCATTTTGTTTAGGGCGATGAGTGAGGGGTTGGTTGGCTGGAGTTGATTTACTGAACTCTCGCCGGTGCTGAGGAGTTTTCTAGTGTGATCTGGTAGGTTTCTTCTGGCGCGGTGACCGGGGGTGAGGGCATCTGCGGTTTGTTGGAGGATGAAGGTGGGGATGGTGATGAGCTTGATGGTGATCCAGCCGATGAGTCCGTCTGCAATTCTGGAGCCTTGGTGCGGGGTGGCTAGGTAGATGACTGTTGCAGGTTCGGTGAGGGGCTTGAAGTGGAAGTAGTCGTGTATTTTTTGGAGTTCTGCATCGCGGAAAATTTTTGAGTGTTGGATGTTTCCTAGGTAGGCTTTGTGCAAGATGTCATCTGGAAGGGAGAGAGAAATTCTGGCGATGAGTCCGCCCATGCTGTGTCCAATGAGGACGGTTTTGCGGATGTTGGAGTCGTTTTTGTTAGGGGCAATTTTTTTGATGAGTGCGCGGTAGGATTTTCTGAATTGGCTGGATGTGACGAGCCAGGGTGTGCCGGTGGGGTAGAAGTAGTACCAGAGTTGGTATTTTTTTCGTAGCTGTGGATTGGCATTGATGGCTTCTGACATGTCCATGAATGTTTCTGGACTGGATGCTAGCCCGTGAATCATGATGACTGGTATGCGGTTTCTATCGTATGGTTCTGCTAGGTAGAATCCTTGGAAATTACTGTATTTTTGAGGTCTGATGAGCCCTTTGATGTCTAGGGTGGAGTTGCCAGGGAGGTCGTTGAGGTAGTTCATGACGATCTTTGGCTGATGGGTTAACGGTTGCCCCTGATGCTTGCTGGTACGTGGATCGTAGATGTCGATGTGGGTGGTGAGTTTGCCGTTGGTTCTATTTCGGGTCTGGGTGGCGACTAGGGTCGCTGGCTGGAGATTGGTGAGGTAGGCATCTTTGGTGATGGGGGTGAAGGTGCTGCTATTTTTAGATTTGATCTTGATGACGGCGGCTAGGCCGATGCCTTTAGTGCGGCGGGATAGTGGGCTGATAGTGTAGCCGCTTTTGATGGAGGTGAATTTTTCCGCCAGGGGGTGATGGGAGGTGTAGGTGATGGTGTGAGCTGGGAGGCTTTGGTAATTATTCTGTGACCATTTGGAGAGCAGTGCGTGAGTCTGGTGGGAGGTGAGGATGCGTGGAGGTGACGATGCTTGGGAATTTTTTTTGGGGTGGGAATTTTGGGAATGGGTGAAGGGGGATTTGAGTGCACATGAGTTCATCAAAAAAGCCGCCGAGAAGGTGATCAGGGCGACTTTGATGAAGTTAGAAATACTTTCTTTGATTAGTTGCATTTTTGGGTAATGAAGAAAGAAAATTTATCTGGCTCTTAAGGTGATGGTTAATGGATCATAGTAATCACGCGGTGAGAATATCCAGCCGGGTTTTTTGTTGAGCAAACTAAATCCTGTCGGTCTGAAGACAGGGAGGAGTGAGTTAGAATTTGGATCATAGGCTTTTTTGCCTGTGTAGCTGCCAGTGACGCGGTATTCGTAGTTCTGATCATATCCGTAGCGTGCACCATTTGGTCCAGTTTCTGGGAGTCTGTCTGGGACTCTTTTGCTGCTTTCGTTCATGAGAACTAGCTTAGAGCTTTGCCATGGCTGACCGGGTTTACGAAGGTATCCCCAGAAGCGGGTTTTGCTTACGTAGTAGCGTCTGCCGTAGTAGAAGTTTCCTTTTGGTTCAGCTGCTATCTGAGCGGCTCTGATGGAGGGATCTGGCTCTGGACCGAGATTTCCTGCTGGTGGAATGTATGCTCCACCTCCGCCACCACCACAGCTGGTGATGAGGAAAGAAGAAAGCACTGCCAGTATGACAGTGCTAAGTTTGAAGATGTTTCTCATTTGTAGGTGAGATTATGAATTAGTGACAGTGATTGGTGTTCCGCTCTTGGTCATGCCGAAGATTTTCTTAGCATAGGCTGGCTGGAGACGGATGCATCCGCCAGAAGCAGGGTATCGCTTGACGCTGTTTGATGCGTGGAGACCGATTCCGTCACCTGTGAGACGCTGCCAGTATGGGAGTGATGAGCCTACAAATTTTCCGCTGACTCCACGGCATTTCTCATAGCGATGACCACCACAGACGCGCTTGCCGTTTCTGTAGTAAGTTCCGTAAACGTTGGAGCGTTTGTCTGCTATTTTGTCGTGCAGCTTGAATGTTCCGCTCGGTGTTCTTTTCCCTGCTCTGCCTGTGGTGCATGGGGTGTCTAGTAAAACGGTGTCGTCTTGGCTGACGATGAGTCTCTGGGTGGCTTTGTTTACTCTGAGTTTTGTTTTAGATCTATCTAGAGTTTTGAGTGCGGCTTCATTTGAGTAGGTGTCATAAGTCTGTTTGTAGTCAGTGCGCTGGGTAAATTTCTCGTGCGATGAGAGTGAACTGGTGACTGATGATCCGCAGCTGGTCAGGAGTGAGATGGCTGCGAGAGGTAGTAATAGTAGTAGTTTCATTGGTTATTGTATGTGTTTGTTGTGTAAAAAAAATTATTTTCTGATAGTGACTGGTGTTCCTGTGCGGACTTTTCTATAAACGATAGGGACGACTGATCCCGGTGTGCGGATACAGCCGTGTGAGGCTGGGTAGCGTGGGACTCTGCCTTTGTGCATGCCGATCCCATCACCTGTGAGTCTCATCCAGTGAGCCATTGAGGCACCGAGAAATTTACCGCCTTCTGGGACTTTGTCTTTTCTGGAGTCAGCGCCAGATTTAACTGTCTTGCCGTTAGCGTCTAGGATTTTACCGTAGAGGTTAGAGCGCTTATCAACGATTTTTTCGGTGATGCGGAAATTTCCTGAGGGAGTAGGATACTTAGATTTTCCAGTAGAAACGGGGTAGTCCATAGCGACTTGCCCGCCATTCATGAGAAATGCTCTCTGGAGACCTAGGTCGATGATGACTCTGGAGTTTCCTGAGTTGGTCTTGGAAAGGAGGCTAGTGTTCTTATAGACGTTGTATGTCTTTGGGTAGCTTGGGTTTGCCTTGAAATGCTCGTAAGTTCCAGGTGCGTGCGGGTTTATGAAGACGGCTTTCAGAGGCTTTGTCACTTTTGGGTTTGCTGTGCTAGGGCTGCCTGTAGGACCACAGCTTGTGAGTGCTGTGATGATGGTGAGTGACAGGGCTGTTAGTAGCTGTTTGTGATTAAAAATACGATAATTCATGGTTTTTAGAAGGCTGGGCTTTCAAAGTGTTCTAGTTACTTATTACAGAATGCTTATTAGGGCAAGTTTGGATATGTTTTTTCTGAGGAAGGTATATGACTAGAGTCAGGTAGTGAGTTGGTTTGTCACAATTATTTATTCATTTAAGGTGAAATACTGGCTGCAAAAATGGTGGCACTGCGTTCGTTTTTCTTCACTAGATGGCGTCCGAGGCTAGACTGAGGGAAGTCCACCGTTAGCGTCGGTGATTTTCTAAAGGTGGGTTTTCTCTCAGCATTATTCACCGCATAGAATGCTTTTTCAGGAATCTTGATGGTTCCTGTTTTGATTCTTCCGCCCCAGGGGTCGATGTATTTGATTTCAAATGATGTGGCATCTGGTGGGAGTGTGCCGGGGATCTCATAGAGAACTACGAAGTGTCCGTGGACTTGTCTCCAGCGGCTACCTCGCTGGGCAAATCTCTTGATGCTGAGGAGTGGAGGGAATCCTTTTTGTAATGATTTCACTAGGTGCTTATGCGTGCTGATGAGGAGTTCTTTGTGGCCATTTTTTTTCTTAACGAAGTGAGTAGTGTGTTTGAGCTTAGGGAGTGAAATCTTGCGTCTGGTCTGAAAATCATTAGCCATGTCAGTGAGGTCTAGACCATTGATGCCCGAGCGCGCATCCCAGCGCATGGTGGCTCGAACGTGGTTTGAGAAGATTCTGCCGTAGTATTTCACCATGAAGTCGAATTGCTGTTTATCTGTGTCACCGACTATTTTAGTGGTGGCGGCATTCCATTTTGGTGAGCCGAATCGGTAGGCATTAATGAGTGAAGCAGGACCACAACCGTATTTTTGGATGGGAATTTGGTTTAGAGCACTAGCTTCTGTATTAGGGGCTATGACGGGGCCCTGAACAGTGCTGCAGCTACTGGAAATGGATACGATAGCGAGGTAGAGAAGGGTGCATGTTAATCTAAGCATGTTGTGATGTTGGCTTCTATTGGCTTATTTGACAACTCTGGAGATGATTTACTTAAATAGTGCTTTCTTTCGGGGTGGGATGGATTAGGAATAGTGCAGACGATGATTTCTGTAGGCGATGGACATGATGGTGGAGGAAGCTCTGGGGTAAAGTTATCCCATGAGATAGATGATGTGTTTTCTGATTCTGGCTTGCTCTCGAAGTCGCCTGATTTTTCATACAGACCACAGCAGCAGGAGATGGCAGTGGCGGTGGCGGAAACATTAGAGGACACTGGAGTGTTGTCAGTAGAAGCGGGGACTGGAGTAGGGAAGTCGTTGGCGTATTTGATTCCTGCAGTGAAATTTGCCATAGAGAATGAGAGGAAAGCGGTGATTTCTACGCATACGATTAATCTCCAGGAGCAGTTAGTGAATAAAGATTTGCCGATTGTGAAGAAGCTGTTGAAGCAGGAGTTTGATGCGGTTTTACTGAAGGGGAGAGGGAATTTCGTGTGCCCAGCCAGATTACGTAGGGCGATGGAGCGGCCTAGAGATTTATTTTCTAGTAGTGAGACGGAGGAGCTGCGGGCTATTTATGATTGGGCGGAGGAGACGCTGGATGGGAGTCTGAGTGATATGGATTTTCAGCCGAGCGCTAAAGTGTGGAGTCAGGTCTGTAGTGAGGCTCATGTCTGTACTAGGAAATCTTGTGGCAGGGGGGATGCGTGCTTTTATCAGAATGTGCGGAAGCGAGCAGAGAAGGCGGAGGTGATCGTGGTGAATCACACGTTATTTTTCACGTTGTTTGCGCAGGAGGTGGAGAGTATTGAGCTCGGTGAGAGTGGAAGTGGAGGTTATTTGTTTGCCAATGATTTCGCTATTCTAGATGAGGCTCATACGCTGGAGGATGTGGCGGCGAAGCAATTAGGGCTGAGGCTGAGTCATGCTGGAATGAGATTTGATGTACAGAGATTGTATAACCCAAAGACTAAGCGGGGCCTGCTGAAGACCTTGCGTAATGGTGAGGGGATGCAGTGTGCAGAGGAGTTGTTAGAAGTGGCAGAGACGTTTTTTGAGGAAGTTGGAGAGGTTGTCGAGTTTGGGCAATATTCGCGGGAGTTCAGGGTGCGTAAGCCTGAGTTGGTTGATAATAGTATGGCGCTTCCGCTGAGGAATTTCTGGACTGCGGTGGAAGAGGCAGCTGAAGACCTGGAGAAGGATAGTGCTGTTAGAAATGAGCTAATGGATGGTGCTCGGCGAATGCGTGAGATGCATGGAGGGCTAAAGATGTTTCTCGATCAAGATGACGATGATAGTGTTTATTGGGTAGAGAAGACTGGGCGCGATGGAGAGAATCTCGTGCTCCAATCAGCTCCGATCAATGTAGCGGATAGGCTGAGGGAAACGATGTTTGGTAAGGGTAAAACCTGTGTTCTGACTAGTGCAACGCTCGGTGCAGGAGATGCTGATCTGGGGTACTTTCGTAAACGAGTGGGAGCTGAGAAAAGTAGATTTCTAAAAATAGGAAGCCCCTTTGACTATCAGAAGCAGATGCAGGTTTACGTGATGCAATCCATGCCAGACCCTGGGACTGAGAAATATGAGTCCGCATTGGTTCACTGGATTGAGCGGGTGCTAAAATACACTGAGGGCAAGGCGTTCGTGCTTTTTACAAGCTATCGAGTGATGAGGAATGTAGCGGAAGCAATGGAAGATTATTTCGATGAAATGGGCTGGAGGCTGTTAGTGCAGGGGGACGGTATGCCTAGGCACCAGATGGTGGATGTCTTCCGCGATGATGTTCATAGTGTTTTATTCGGAACCGACAGTTTCTGGGCTGGAGTGGATGTTCCGGGAGAGAGTTTATCAAATGTTATTGTTACTAGACTTCCCTTTAGTGTGCCAGATCACCCATTGATCGCATGTAAGATAGAAGAGATAGAGGAGAATGGAGGGAACGCCTTTATGGAATACTCGGTGCCAGAAGCTGTGATCAAGCTGAGGCAGGGAGTAGGGAGACTTATCAGAAGTGAAAAGGACAGTGGCTTAGTAGTGATACTCGATAATAGGGTAGTGACTAAACGCTATGGGAAGATGTTTTTGGACTCACTTCCTCCTGCTCCGGTGAAGATTGTAAAAGAATAGAAATTTTTTCATCATGACGCATAAATAGATGTGACAATTTTCTAACATGTGGTGTCTAAAGGCGTGGTTAGCAATAACCAGATCTACTCGGTAGATAAAAAACAACAACAAAATATATAATTCAATGAAACTAAATAACATACTAATAATCGCAGGTGTAGCAGCAGCATTCACATCATGCAAGGAAGTAAAGGAAACAGCAGCTAGCGCAGCAGATGCAACCGCAGAGGTGGCAGGTGATGCAGCAAGTGCTGTGAAGGACGGAACAGCTAAGGCCGTGGAAGCTACTAAAGATGGTGCAGCAGCAGTGGCTGACAAGACCAAGGAAGTAGCTGGAAAAGCAGGTGAAGCTATCAAGGATGGTGCAGCAGCAACGGTAGATAAGACTAAAGAAGTAGCTGGTAAAACTGGTGAAGCGATCAAAGACGGAGCAGCAGTAGTGGCTGATAAGACAAAGGCGGCAGCAGGAGCAGTCAAGGATGGTGCAGTAAAAGCAGCTGAAAAGACTAAAGAAGCAACTGGAAATGCAGTGGAAGCTGTAAAAGAAGGTGCGTCAAACACAGTCGAAGGAGCTAAGAAGCTCGGTGAAGGTGCAGCAGAAAAAATCAAAGATGGAGCAAAAGCTACAGGAGATGCTGTAAAAGACGCGGCAGGAGCAGCTAAAGATGCTGTGACTCCAGAAGTGAAGTAAAATTTGCTTTTCAAGCTTATATTCAAATTCAAACCTAGAGGCTGATTTAGTCTCTAGGTTTTTTTGCGTCCCGCTATAAAGAAAGCCAATAGTTATAATGGCAGAGATGTGACATTTAAGAATATTCTTTAATCAAGCAGTAAGAGAAGAGGTCTCACAGAGTGAAGGATCTTTTTTAATTGAATACAATCGTGTGTGTTACGAAAGGAGAGCGGGTGGCTGAGAAATCAGTGCCCGCTCGAATTTCTTAGAATGCTTTTAGAATGTTTTTAGCCAGCTGATTAAAGCTAGACCATTTTCAATGAAAAGATTAATCCACTGATAGCAATAAGATTTAAAGGTGATGCCTGAGTCTGAAGGAGATAAGCAGAGTAAGGTGGCAAGAAGTAAAATGTTTGCTAGATAAATCACTGTGAGTGAGAAAAACGAGCCATTTTCTTTTAAGTCTGGTTGGTCACGCGGTATCATCCAGATCGTCCAAGCGAGATGAAATGTCCACGTAAAGCCGATCAAGAAATACAAGACTTCATCATGGAAAGGAAGGTGGACTAAGCAGCGAACAATGTAGGAAATAATCAGCACTAAACTCGTCCAAAAGGGAACGAAGTACGGGGATAGAGCGATCAAAACGTTTGTCTTATTAGTGATCACATAGCCACCATCTGGGGTGACCTTGAATCCAGAAATTTTCCCGCCACATAAGAAAATGAAAATTGCATGGGTGAGTTCATGACCAAGGACATAGAGGTAAAGGAATGATTTTCGCAGTAATTTAGTCCAGAACCAGCCAAGCATCAAAAAACAACCGATAGAGAAATAGAAAAATGCTTTAGCTTGAAACAATTGCTGCCAAAAATGATTAGTCGCAGTGGGGGATGTGTTGATTTCAAAAATAGCGACTGTTGAAATAAAACAGGGGAAGAGTAGAAAGATACCGATGATAGTTCTTAGAATAAGATGGGTGAAAGGCAGGCTGTAATCATCAGAAGACTCTTGAGCAATGGATGCGTTGACTGACTTCATCCCCTTTGACTTCCAGTTTCTCTGGTTCGTGCGCTTATGAGCTCGGCTACTGGCTCTCTGGAAAAAGCCTAGAATACCAGAGTTCTTTTTCTTCCGCTTAGAACTCCTATTCCGCGCTCCAGATCGCTGTTTATTATTTCCTTTTTTCTGTCGTGCCATGATGCGCATGGGGGTAAGTGCGAGAAAAGTAAATAACCTATTTATTCAGACATGTCGATAGTTAAGATGGATTTAGTTTTCTCAACGTTCTCAGAGCTGTTTTCTAAAGGAAAGTATGTGGGTTTAAGCTAAAGATAGTGTTTGTTTAGCAGCCTCTTCAAAGCTGTTTTTCGAAGCATCTGAGATTTTCACATCGGCAGTGGCTAGCTGGTAGTTAGAGTCCTCTGCACCTGGTGCGCGGTAGCAGAGGTCGTAGTGGTTTTCGAGAACGGACTGGACAAAATCACCCCAATTTTTTTCATCAATCAGAGAGTTCCATTGATTCACTTGTTCATGTCCTCGTAGAGGAATTAGCTTGCTAAGGAGGTGCTTTAGATCTTCTGCTTCTTCTTGAAAGTGTGGGTAATCTTCCAGGAGGATTTTAATTCTCTCTGTTACTGGCAGCTGAATATTGATCACGCGAGATCTTTTCAGAGCCTGCCAGAGTGCTGGCGGGCAGTGGACATTTCCTATGCGGTTACTCTCAGCTTCAGTGAAGATGGGTTTAGTGAGATCAAATTGTTTCATTTGATGCCAGAGATCCGTTTCAAATTTCTTCTGTGCCGGCTGAGCAGAGCTAGGTGTAGCACCGAGTAGGGAACCTTTATGATTTGCGAGACCTTCTAAATCGAGAACCTGCCCACCTTGTTCACGGATGGTATGCAGTAAACGTGTCTTTCCAACACCAGTAAGCCCAGATAAAACTTGTAAGTTTAGCCCTTCAGTGAGAAATATTTCTTCGGTGTCTTCTACAATAAATTTCCGAAAAGCTCGGTATCCTCCTTGGACGACATGGGGTTTCCAGCCTATAGACTTTAGGATGAAGGTGAATGAACGAGAGCGCATACCGCCTCGCCAACAATAGAGTAGGGGTGAATAATCTATGCCGTGTTCCATCATCTTACTCTGGATGTGTTCCGAGACATTGGCAGAGATGAGTGCGGCACCTAGTCTCCGAGCCTCGAAGGGATTACTTTTATAAATTTCACCTACGCGGGCTCTCTGCTCATCCCCTAAAACAGGCAGATTGATCGCACCAGGGATATGGTCTAACGCATATTCTGAAGGTGAGCGCACATCAATGATCTCTGAAAATTCAGAAAGATCATGGGGAAAGGAAATAGTAGATAAATGCTGCATGTTGGCTAGGTGAGTAGTGTGCCTTATTCTGGCTTTGTTGACATCACAAAAATCATTTTTCACAGCACTATTTAAGCTATTTGCTTTTTTTAGAACTCTGAATGCGTTAGTTCTTAGTAATGACAGACATAGATATTGCACAGAAAGCAACCATGCAACGCATCTCAACCTTAGCCCAAGATAAGCTAGGAATTTCAGATGACCACTTAGAACCCTACGGACATTATAAGGCGAAGCTAGATCTAGACTATATCGATACCTTGGAATCCAATCAAGATGGCAAGCTCATTCTCGTCACAGCCATCAGCCCCACGCCTGCAGGTGAGGGGAAGACGACCACTTCAGTAGGTCTAACAGATGGGCTCAATAGGATAGGTAAAAAAGCAGTAGTCTGCCTCCGCGAGCCATCACTGGGTCCGTGCTTCGGGATGAAAGGTGGAGCAGCAGGAGGTGGCTACGCTCAGGTGGTGCCTATGGAAGATATAAATCTCCACTTCACGGGTGATTTCCATGCCATTGGTCTGGCTAATAATTTATTGGCTGCTCTCATTGATAATCACATCCATCACGGCAATGCGCTCAAGATAGATGTTAGAAGAGTAGTCTGGAAGCGCGTGGTCGATATGAATGACCGCGCACTCCGTGATATCACCATCGCACTCGGTGGGATAGGAAATGGCTATCCTCGGCAAGATGGGTTCGACATCGTTGTGGCGAGCGAAGTTATGGCTATCTTCTGCCTTTCCACGAGTGTTGCTGAAATGAAAGAAAAATTTGGCAATATCATCGTAGCTTATACTAGGGAACGCAAAGCCATCCGCGCACGAGATCTCAACGCACATGGAGCCATGACGGTGCTCCTAAAAGATGCCTTCAAACCTAACATTGTTCAAACTCTCGAAGGCAACATCGCCTTTGTTCACGGTGGTCCATTTGCTAACATCGCGCATGGCTGTAACACAGTAGTTGCTACCAAAACTGCGCTGAAACTTGCCGACTATGTAGTGACCGAAGCAGGATTTGGTGCAGATCTTGGAGCGGAGAAATTTGTCGATATCAAGTGCCGTAAATCTGGACTAAAACCAGACGCCTCAGTCATCGTAGCTACCATTAAAGCGCTAAAATTCCACGGTGGAGCGAAACTAGATGCACTCCAAGAAGAGAATCTAACAGCTCTCGAACTTGGACTCAAAAACCTCGAACGCCACGTGAGAAATATCCGTGAAAACTTTGGTCTGCCATGCATCGTAGCCATCAATAAGTTTAGTTTCGACACTCAAGCTGAGATAGATCTCGTCACCAACAAGCTCGCACATCTCCAAGTAAAAGTAGTCCTAGCAGACCACTGGGCAAATGGCGGAGCTGGTGCAGAGGACCTAGCACGCGAGGTCGTAGAAACACTAGACACCACTCCCTCAAACTTCAAATTCGTCTACGAAGATGACACCCCGCTATGGGGTAAGATGGAAGCGGTGGCTAAGAAAATCTATGGTGCCAGTGGCATCGTAGCCGATACGAAAGTCCGCAACCAAATCAAAAAGCTCCAGACCGATGGCTTTGGATCTTATCCTATCTGTGTAGCGAAAACGCAATACAGTTTCTCCACAGACGCCAAGCTTCTCGGAGCACCAGAAGGTCATGTGGTGAAGATCCGAGAAGTAAGACTCTCAGCCGGTGCGGAGTTCGTAGTCATGATCTGCGGAGACATCATGACCATGCCTGGACTTCCTAAAATTCCATCAGCAGACAAAATAGACATCGACAAAGACGGCAAAGTCGTAGGACTCTTCTAACGAAAAACCGATCACTTAAAACTTAAATCTTACAACTTAAAACTACCATGCAACATCACGTATACTTCTGGCTCAAAGACGAGCACAAGACAGACTCAGCAAGAGCAGAATTCGAAAAAGGACTTCAAGATATGACTGAGGTTAAAACCGTAGCCTCAGGAGGCTGGGGAAAACCCGCCGCCACACCTGAGAGACCAGTCACAGACAAATCCTGGGACTACGCACTCTATTGCAGCTTCGAAAACATCGCAGATCACGATGCCTACCAAATAGACCCAGACCACGATACCTTTGTCGCAGACCACAAAGACCGCTGGGCAAAAGTTCTAGTGATGGATGCGGAGTAATTAGATGATAGAGAATAAAAACTTGATTTAGTGCGGGAGTAAGATATTCTTACTCTATGACCACGGTACTATCTCAAAAAGGGCAACTAGTTCTCCCTGCATCTGTTAGGGAGAGGCTTGAGCTTTGCCCTGGGGACGATTTTGAAATATCTATCGAAGATGATGACACTATTCTTCTGAGGCGGATTTCAAGCCCCCCGAACTCAGGTTTAGTTGATTTGTTATTGAGTGCTCCTGGTGAGCTGGAGATACCTGAAAGAGCTAAAGATTTTCCACCTATCCCAACCATAGGAAGTTAGTATGCGGTCTTATCTTGTTGATACTAATGTTTGGAGTGAAACTCTGAAGAAGAGCCCAGACCCTAAAGTCATTACTTGGATGAGAGAGAATGAATCATCTCTCTATGTTTCCACAGTGACTATTGGTGAACTCAAGTACGGTATTGATCGCTTAGCTGATGGGAAACGAAAGAGAGCATTTCAAACCTGGCTCTCAATTCTTATTGTGCGTATGAAAGGTCGTGTTTTGAGTTATAATACTTCGGTTGCGACAGTATGGGGGCAGCTACAAGCCAAGGCTGAGCGCGAAGGATTTAGGCTCCCAAGCCTCGATAGCCAAATAGCCGCGACCGCACTTAAGCACTCGTTGGTGCTAGCAACCAGAAATGTGAGAGATTTTAAGCACACAGGGCTAAGAGTTGAGAATCCGTTTGCGTGACAGTAAATCAAAAGATTAGAGTTAGTGCATATGAAATAAAACTATAGCCGTTAGTGAACTACAAGAATCCTATGTCTTCACTGGATTACACATACGGATCAACGGTAATACAAAACTTAAGGACTGACTTTTTCGGTTTTTTCATTTGTTCTGAGCCCGACAACACATATTCCTCTATTAAATACTCCTATGCTGTCCCATTTTAATTCTCCTACAACTATTCCTTCTTTATTGATGAAGCCATATTTTCCTTTTTTAGGGTCTCCAATTCTCACAGGAGCCAATCCATTTTTGAATCTATCGGATGCGCCCCATTGAGGAGCGATGATAATTTTTCCAGTGGGGTCTACATGTCCCCACTTTTCATTTTTCCAATCTCCTCCCATAACAAGATACAATCCTTCTACTGATTTGTAGTCCATAAAGCACCATTGAGGCTTAATGACTATTGCTCCAGTCCTATCGATGACACCCCATTTAGCATTTTCTGCATTTCCTTGTAAAGCGGTTGCGAGTCCATTCTCGAAAGAATATATGATTTTCCATTGAGGGATGACTACCACTCTTCCTTTTTCGTTAATCACGCCCCATGTCCCTGTTTCATCATCACCTTTTCTCACTCTAGCAAGACCATTTTGAAAAGATCTCACATTGTCCCAAACTAAATCAGATATTACTTTCCCTGTTTTATCAATGAACCCATATTTTCCATTTTTTTGAACAGCCGAGAACCCTTCAGAAAAGGCTTCTGCTTTGTCCCACTTAAAGCCTATTACAAGTTTTCCTGTGGTATCTACAAAACCCCATTTTCCGTCTTTTTCAACAGCTATCAGTCCTTCTGAAGGATAATCTATTTTATCCCAATTTAACTCTGAGATACGATTTCCCTTTTTGTCAATGAGACCATGTTTGCCATCTTTTTCAACTGCTGCGATTCCTTCTTCAAAAGAAAATTGACGATCCCATTGGAGTTTTATCACGATTTTTCCGTCTTTATTAATCGCACCCCATTTCTCGCTAGTTCCATCCTTTTTTTTGACAACGCAAAGACCTTTATGAAAGCATGTGAGATCATCCCATTGGTGGGGGATGACTTCATTACCATGGATATCAATCATTCCATATTTATGGTTTCGCTCAACTCTAATTGAGTCTTTATTATGGTAGTATAAACTTTCCCATTTTGGTTCTAGAATGATTTTACCTGTTAGATCAATTAAGCCCCATTTACCGTTTTCATAATCACCTTCACGAACCTCAGAAAATCCCTTAGAAAAGATACTAACATCATCCCACGTAGGCTTGATTTTTACTGCTCCTGTTCTATCGATAAATCCCCATTTGTTTCCTTTTCTAAACGGAGCTAACCCACCGCTAAAATGACCGATTTCATCAAACATTGGATCAAGTATGACTTCGCCTTTTGTATTGATAAGACCATATTTCATTTGTGCAGCTGCTGCTTGAAAAAAGCAAGTGGTTAAGATTATACAAGAAATACGGGTAACGATCTTCATGTTATTATTGGTCTTACTTCTCTGCCTCAGGTAGCTGAGGTTTTAGGTCTTTTGTCTGGAATGTCGACTGATCTGTGTAATTTATGAGTGTCTGCAATAACGCAAATAGTGGGCATATTTATTTAGAATGGCTTTAAAGCTCACTTCGCATCTCTATACCCATTCGGATAGTTAGATTGCCATTTCCAGGCGGATTCGATCATTTCTTGGAGACCGTATTCTGCGTGCCAGCCTAGTTCATTGTTAGCCAAGGTGGCATCTGCTGTGCAGGTTCCGATGTCGCCTGGGCGTCTTGGTCCGACGATAGTTTTGATCTCTTTTCCTGATACCTCACGGAAGGTCTCCACCATCTGCTTTACTGAGTATCCAGTGCCAGTTCCGATATTGTAAATGAGAGTTCCGTTCACCTTAGAGGTAAGTTTTTCGATAGACTTCACGTGAGCGCGCGCCAGATCGACGACGTGGATGTAGTCTCTCACGCCAGTGCCATCGACCGTGTCGTAGTCGTCACCAAAGATCGTGACATGCTCGCGGATGCCTGCAGCGACTTGGCTTACGAATGGTAGGAGATTATTCGGGTACTCGGGGTCTTCACCGATTTGTCCTGATTCATGCGCACCTACTGGATTGAAATAACGTAGTAAAATAACTCCCCACTCTAGCGCGTGGCTCGTGTCCATGAGGATCTGTTCCATCATGGCTTTGGTGTGGCCGTAGGGATTAGTCGCGTGCACTGCCGCGTCTTCTTTGATAGGGCAATGCTCTGGGTCTCCATAAACGGTAGCTGAGGAGCTGAACACAATGTTAGAGACTCCATTATCACGCATCACCTCGAAAAGTGTGAGTGATCCGGAGATGTTATTTTTATAATACATCAATGGCTGATCCACAGATTCACCCACTGCTTTCAGTGCTGCGAAGTGAATCACGGCATCGATCTCGCCTTCCTTTTTGAACACTCCATCAAGCGCTTCTTTGTCTAACAGATTTACCTCGTGGAAGCTTACTGTTTTACCTGTGAGCTGCTCTACGCGCTTCACTGGCTCGGCTACAGAGTTTGTGAAATCATCTACAATAACGACTTCGTAGCCGGAGTTAAGAAGCTCGATGCATGTGTGGGAACCGATGTATCCGGCTCCGCCTGTGACTAGTATTTTTTTCATATAGATATTGAGTGAAGAGAAAATTCCTTACTTAGATTGCTCTAACATTTTGATGATTGGTGCTTCTGCACGCGCTCTGATGTCTTCAGGCATTTCTACTGAAGGGGATAGATTCTTGAGGCAATCATGGAGTTTCTGAAGGGTGTTCATTTTCATGAATTTGCAGTCATTACAAGCACAGTGATCAGTAGGTCCAGGGATAAGGTTTTTGTCTGGAGCTTCCTTTTGCAGTCTGTGCAGCATGCCGCTTTCAGTCACCACGATGATGTCTTTCACTGGTGCATTTTTACAATACGCTACCATTTTCTCCGTAGAGCACACCTCATCAGCGAGGAGTCTAACAGCCGTGGTGCACTCGGGATGTGCTACCACGAGCGCGTCTGGATATTCGGCTTTGATCTTGTTGATAGAATTCTGGGTGAACTCCACATGCACGTAGCATGATCCCTGCCAGAGATCCATCTTGCGTCCAGTCTGCTCCATCACCCAGGCACCGAGATTGGCATCTGGGACGAAAAGAATCGGTCTGTCAGCGGGTGCTTTATTGACTATTTTTACTGCATTTCCTGATGTGCAAATGACGTCACAGAGAGCTTTCACGCCGCCTGAGCAGTTGATGTAGGCGATGACGTAGTAGTTCTTCTCCGTGTTCGCCTTCAGAAATGCCTCCAGATCTTCCGCAGGGCATGACTCTTCGAGTGAGCAGCCCGCATCTTTATCAGGCAGAATGACGGTTTTGTTAGGGTTGAGGATCTTAGCGGTCTCCGCCATGAAGTGCACACCGCAGAAGGCGATGACTTCTGCTGGGGTGTCTTGCGCCTTGTAGGCTAGACCTAAGGAGTCTCCCACGTAGTCAGCGATGTCTTGGATCTCTCCATCTTGATAGTTGTGAGCGAGAATAACGGCATTACGTTCTTTTTTGAGACGTAGGATTTCTTCTTTGAGGTCAATAGCGGTAGCTTGCATGGCTAGAGATTAGTCTGAAATTCCGATTTGCCAAATGATTTATGAGGTAGTTTAGAATTTTCCGTCCATTTCCATCCATAAGAGGAACAGAGGTAAGTTTTTCCACGATTTAATATCTAACCTCTAACAATGACAGACCGTCTGGTGGAGCGCAGTAAGGGGACTTGCCATGGGGTAAATTGTCTGGCTGGTCGAGTAATGCAAGGTGGTCATCGAGCCTGAGTCTTCCCTGAGCAGCTTGGACGGCAGCGCCAGTGAGGAGCCTCACCATTTTATACATGAAGCCATTTCCGGTAAAAGTAATACGGTATCCATCTCCGTGAATCTGATAGTCGGAGCGGGTGATCGTGCGGGTGTACTCGGTGTCCTCCGTCTCGTTACCACGATTGGCTGCAAAGGCACGGAAGCAATGCTCGCCTAAATAATGCTCTAATGCTTGCTCAAGCGAAACCGGGTCTAGCTGGCGCGGCAGATGCCAAGCTCTTCCGTGCATGTGGGGATGCAGAATCGGAGCTAAGCAGAGATCGTAGAGGTAAGTTTTTTCTTTAGCAGAGAAGCGCGCGTGGAAGTCATCTGGTACTTCCGCGCAGTCTAAAATACGGATGCTGGGCGGGAGCTTGGTATTGAGCGCAGGCACCCAGTTGTAGGGATTCATGTCTATTTCTGGAGGTGGCTCGAAGTGGGCGACTTGACCTTCAGCGTGCACGCCTGCATCGGTTCTGCCTGAGCCATGGATCAGCACTGGCTGCTTCGCTATTTCTGAAATGGCAGTATGGAGCGCGTCTTGGACGGTGTCGCCGTTTGGCTGTGATTGCCAGCCAGAAAATGGTCTGCCATCGTAGGCTAAAGTAAGTTTGAGTTTTTGTTTTTTCGTAGCCATGGATTAAAAGAATGTGTCTGGCGAGTTTTGTTCTAACCAAGCGGATAGGATTTCTACTGCCGCCGCCTGATCAATAATGCTCTTCTGCTTCTTGGCATTCTTTCCCGCTTGATGAAGTTTCTCCGCAGCCGCCACCGTCGTGAGGCTCTCGTCAATATAATGAAGTGGGAGATTAATACTCTCTTCCAGCTGTGCTCCAAATTTCCTGATCTTCTCCGCAGCGGTTCCCTCACTGCCATCCATCCTCAGCGGCAGTCCCAGCACGATCTGCTTCACCTGCCTGAGCTGAATCAGCTCGATAATCCGCTCAATAGGATCAGTGATCTTGACCTGAATCGTCTCCAGTGGATGCGCCATGATGCCCACGGGATCAGTGATCGCTAGCCCGATGCGCGCTTCGCCATGATCGATCCCCAGCACCGGATGTTGTGTTTCTTCGTTCATTTACTTGCAGATAGATAGGCATGAAATACGTATAAAATATAGAAAAATTGCGATAAATTGACAAATTATAGGGCTGGTGTCTTGACATAGTATCAGAACTGCAAGAACTTCTTCCATCGTGAAAAATACATTATTCAGAAACACACTCGTAACTGGGCTAGTGGGAATCATTGGCTTTAGTGCAATGAATATCTCTACCGCTCAAGATGTAGCAGCTCCCAAAGATGTGGCAGCCGCTCCCGCTGATGCAGAGAAAACTCCATCTGGCTTAGCCTCAAAAGTGCTCAAGAAAGGCACCGGAAAAGAAAAGCCTACAGCAGAAGATACCGTCACCGTTCACTACTCAGGATGGGAGACAAATGGTAAGATGTTTGACTCATCAGTGAAGCGTGGGCAGCCAGCATCATTTCCGCTAAACCGCGTCATCGCAGGATGGACAGAGGGTCTGCAACTCATGGTAGTGGGGGAGAAGCGTCGTTTCTGGATTCCTGCTAATTTAGCCTATGGCGACAAGCCAACACGCCCAGGTGGACCATCTGGAATGCTTTGTTTCGATGTCGAACTTCTTGGCATCAAGAAGGCACCTAAGATGCCGGAAGTCCCTAAAGACGTAGCAGCTGCACCTGCGGATGCGAAGAAAACTGAATCAGGTCTAGCTTCTAAAGTTCTCAAGGCAGGCACAGGAAAAGAAATGCCAAAGGCAACGGACAAAGTCACTGTCCATTACTCAGGCTGGGATAAAACGGGCAAGATGTTCGATAGCTCAGTGATGCGCGGTGAGCCAACATCATTCCCACTTAATCAAGTCATCAAAGGCTGGACAGAAGGTCTGCAACTTATGGTAGTAGGTGAAAAAAGACGTTTCTGGATTCCTGCAAAACTCGCATACGGTGAAGTTCCTCAGCGACCAGGAGCACCTGCTGGTGATCTGTGTTTTGATGTTGAGTTACTCAGCTTTGCGCCAGCACCACAGATGCCTAAGGTGCCAGTAGATGTAGCTACAATTCCTGCGGATGCTATTGATTCTGAAGGTGGAGTTAAATCAAAAATCCTTACCCCTGGAAAAGGCGCTCAGCCAAAAGCGGAAGACACTATTCTAGTAAACTATACTGGCTGGGATAAGACTGGTAGAGTCATCGATACTTCAGTGCAAGAAGGTGAGGCAGTGCCTATTCCTCTGGCTAAAATGGCACCAGCATTCAGCGCAGGACTTCAACTCATGAAAGCTGGCGAGACGCGTCAGTTCTGGATTCCAGCCGAGCACATCCTCGGACCAAATCCACAGCCAGGTGCACCAGAAGGTCCATTCTGCTACCAGTTTGAGTTCATCAAAGTGGTCGGTAAATAAACCTATTTGGAATTCATTTTAAACCAAAAAGCGTCGCCTAGTATCTCACTGGACGACGCTTTTTTTATGAGAAAATGGTTCAGCTATCTCACTGGGTAACCAGTCACAGGAGCTGGGGCGGGGGTAGGATATTGTCTAGTTCCAGTAGTGCTGGGATAATGAGCAGGTGCTGGTTGCACCACGCTGTTCACTGCACCACCTATTGCATTGCTAGCGTGTGTGAATGTCTCCCCCACAGGGTCTGGAGATCCAGGCGTATAACAACTAGTAAGTGAGGCTGAAATGGAGACGAGTGCTATTTTAAATGAATTTTTCATAATAGCTTAACCTATCTCCTCAGATTGAAGATGCAAGTAGGATATTTTACAAGTCCTCAAACTGGAGATCAAATTTGGCTAGGTATTTTCTAAGCCTATCGCCATCGTTCTTAGATTTCCGTTGTTCTCTGGATACCGAAAAAAGATTACGTCCCGCATCACTCATGGATTTAGATGACTTACAAATTTGAATCACATATGCTAACTGAGGGCGATCAAAGGGATCAATTTTCTCGATTCCTTGTTCTGTTAGGTGTTCTGTTAGATCCAATGCCGAGTCTTTTTCGATCGGTCTTTTCCAGCTTTCTGTTAGACGCTCGATCTCTGCGGTCACTTCCTCCGTGCGTATTCTCCCGCGTGGAGCCAGTGTTGCCATGCGGGTGATGGCTGAATTGAGATCGCGGAAATTTCCAGCCCACGTGCTCTGCGGATCGGTCGAGAATTTGAGAAACTCTTCATAAGCTTCTTTGTTAAATCGGATCGATTGACCACTCGCCTCCGTGTGCTTGCTTAGCTCGTAGTCTATGTTGGGCGCGATGTCTTCCAGCCGCTCAGCAAGCCCTGGTAGCTTGAATGTCCAAGTGTTAATCCTCGCGAGTAAGTCATCGCGAAATGTCCCATCAGAAATCCTTTCTCGCAGATCTTTGTTAGTCCCCGCGATGAGTTGAAATTTACTTTTCACAGGAGTGTCCGAGCCTACTGGTAGCCATCTGCCTTCCTCGATAGCTCGCAGAAGCATCGCTTGCTCATCACCACCGAGCTCGCCTATTTCATCGAGAAAGAGTATCCCTCCATTTGCCTCGCGCAGGAGTCCTGGTCGGTCAGATGCAGCTCCGGTGAATGATCCTTTCTTATGACCGAAAAGTGTGCTCATCGCCATATCTCCACGGAGAGTAGCGCAGTTGATCTCCACAAAATTACCTTCCACATTACAGCGGTTCTGCCGTAGCTGAAAAATCTTCTCCGCAAGCTGACTCTTACCAGCACCAGTGGGACCAGTGATCAGGATGGGTGCATCTGAGCGCACCGCCACAGTTTCTATCTGCTCGATCAGTGTGTTGAAATTTTCATTCAGGGTATCTATCCCAGACTTCAAAATATCCTGAGCCGTAGCCTTCTCCTCATGAAAACGAGAAGCCAGCTGATCATAGCGTGAGAGATCCAGGTCAATGATGCTAAAACTCCCAGTTACCGTTTCCTCATTTCTCCCCCTGGGCGGTCCCGTCTGAATCAATTTCCCAGGCAAGTGCTGAGATTCTGTGAGAAGGAAAAGGCAGATCTGAGCCACGTGTGTGCCCGTGGTGATGTGAGAGTAATAATTGGTTTTAGAGGGATCTACCTTGAGTGATTTAAAGTAATCATAGAGATGGCTAAACACATCCTCAAAGTCCCAAGGTTTACTAATGCCGAGAACCCTGCCCACAACCTTTGTCTCAGGAGAAACCTGTCGCATGTCAGACATAACACGTTCCGCAAGATCAGAAAATTTTTCTTCATATAGCAGCTCATAATGATCGATCACAAAGTCCTCACGAGAGCAAAGCCCAATCGTAGGTCTCCATTTATTCCAGCGATCTCTTCTTATTGAATCCAGTTTAGTTCCGAGGAATCCGATTACAGTGTTGGTTTTGGTCATGATTTTATATGGGGGAGTTTGCGGATTTTAAGCCTGTTGAGTGCTGGGAGAATCACAGCTTTTAATTTTTAGCGGGTGGTTTGGGGTATGGTTGAGCTTCAGGGTGGATTAAAAGCGGCGATATTCGCCGCACTCAAAGGACTTAATTGCCTCACCGTTAGTTTCTATGGGATTCGGGCGAATACTTGTATCAAATTGCACATTCGAGCCTGTTTCAATACAATTAGTGCGATAAAAATAAATAGTTGTCGATAATTTTTTATCTTATATTTTCTATTTGTGTATGGGGTAGGAGTGGTTGAATGTGTGCGTATATTGCTGTTAATAAGTGTTTTAGTGGTTTTTTGGGTTACTTTTTTATGAAGTTGGCACAGCGTGTGCAAATACAATGGAGGCAAGCAGCAATGAAGGGAATCCTGGATTTGTTCTGCGTATCGGCCAACTCGTTCAGAAATGAACGCAATGGTAAAAATAGGTTAACGCCTAGATGAGGTTCGAGTCCTCGACTTACATACAATAAGAAACAAAACGTCTCTGACAGGGGGCAGAAAACAGAGTGAGAGCTTTGAGAGATAGATCAGCGGCAGCGATGAGAATCAATGTCAACGAGACTAACTCCCGCTCGAACTCTTAGCTACCTGTCAGGGACAAAATAGACAAAGAAAATGAATACAGAAATAATATCAGCAATGGCTCTCGTGGGAGCATCAGCAGTGGGTTACTCATACTATGCTGGGAAGAATCACAAGTTTTCAGTGAAATTTCACCAGGAAGGTGTGCTCTACAGACACGGGAAATTCGTGAAAATTTTAGCAGCTGGCGAACATAAATATTTTGGATCAGGTTATGAGCTTGTGAAGGTGGATAAGAGATCTGCTCAGATGGTGATTCAGCCTCAGGAAATTTTCACACAAGATCTGATTTCGATCAAAGTTTCTGGGATCATTCAGTATAAAGTAGTGGATGCTCAGAAATTTAACGAGCTATCAGAGCAGCCGCTCATGGTGGTTTACAGCTTGGTGCAGATTGCGCTGAGAGATGCAGTTTCTGAGCTGTCACTGGATGAGATCAATGTGAACCGTAAGCAGATAGTGAGGCAGGCGATGTTGAACTTGGGAGATAGATCACTGGAAGTCGGAGTCGAGGTGACTGAGATTTCTGTTAGGGATTTGATTTTCCCAAATGAAATAAAATCAGCCTATCACGATACGGTCTGCGCTCAGAAGAGATCACTAGCCAAGCTGGAATCAGCGAGAGGTGAAGTGGCTGCCGCCAGAGCGATGGCAAATGCGAGTAAGCAATACGCTCAGAACCCAGAGATGATGCAGTTGAGATATCTAGATGTTCTTCAATCTGCTGCGGATAGCATGGGAAATACCTTTGTGATCAAAGGTCTAGATGAAGATAGTAAAATATTAAATTTAAAGTAGAAAAATAAAACGATGATACAGAAAACAGGAAAAGCGACTGGGTTTATCCCGGCACCGGGGAATAAAGGGAAGCCGATCACGGTGATCGGGACGGATACGATCATGGAGGGATTTGATGAGATGTGTCTCCAGCAGGCGCTGAACTCACGCAGCTCTCCGGGTGTTACTGAAGTGGTAATAAATCCAGATGCGCACGCGGGTTATGGTGCACCGATCGGGTGCGTGATGGCTTCGCCTACACATATTTATCCAGGACCTGTCGGGGTGGACATCAAGTGCTCAATGAGCTTGATTCAGTTTGATCTGTTAGATGAGGCTATCGATGATAAATCAACGCGTCGTGAGCTCATCAATGCGATCTGTAAGCGAACTCCTACTGGCGCGGGTAAAGGTCAGCGTCATTCACAGCATGGTCGCGAGATCAATCAAGAGCTCGGCTACCGTATGGCTACCGAGGGAGCCAGCGAGTGGGTCTGCGAGCAGCTCGGGATTCCGTATGAGTGGGCAGCGCGATGCGAAGATGCGTATCACCTAGGTCACGATGGTTCTACAGGGGCACTCCAGAAGCGTTTGGATAAAATGTTAGATGGTGGCTACGGGAGAGATCGTTTCCTAGGAAAAATGCAGCAGGTCGGAACCTATGGTGGTGGTAACCATTTCGGTGAGGCTGAACGTGTCGAGATAGGAGACTCTGAGAAGGCTAGAGCTACGGCTGAAGTCTTCGGTCTCAAGGACAAGCATGTGGCATTTCTATCACACTGTGGATCACGTGGCTTCGGGCATGATCTCGCGTCTAGACAATTTAAGACGCTGGAAAAGAAATTCGATGCCTGGGGGATACCTTACCCGGCTGGGGATAAGAAGCTGGTTTATGCGCCACTTGGGACTCAAGAGGCGGATGATTACATTGATGACATGTCTATGGGAGCGAACTTCGCGACTGTGAATCATCTTTTTATCAATCAGCTCGTGCTTGAGGCATTCCAGGAAGTGATTCCTGGAGTGACTGGAAATTTCATCTACTTCATCAGCCATAACATCGCTAAAAAAGAAGTAGTGAATAACCAGATCCAGTGGGTTCACCGTAAGGGTGCTACTCGTGCGTTTCCGGCATTTCACCATGAGCTAAAGGAGACTCCGTTCTACGGAACTGGTCACCCTATCTTACTACCGGGAAATCCGCGTGATGGATCGGTCGTGATGGCTGCACTTCCGGGTGCCGAGAAGAGCTGTTATTCAGTGAATCACGGTGCGGGACGTAAGATGGGACGTAAGCATGCATTTAGAGAGCTTGATCAGAAAGAGGTCGATACCGATATGGATGCTCACGATATCATGCATAACAGCCGAGCTTACCCACGTGACGAAGCCCCTGATGCTTACAAGGATTTCAAAGAAGTCCTCAAGAGCGTGAGACAAGCAGAACTCGCAAGCGTGGTCGCGAAGCTAAAAGCGAGGTTCGTGATCAAAGACGCGAGTAAGGCGGATGATTAGAGAGCAGAGCTCTCCATTTGAAATCGGAGATTTGTGATTTGAAATTGTTTGCTGGCTTCGCAAGGTAACAAAATTAAGATAGGTCTTATTAATCGTATAAGGCCTATCTTTTTTTAAAGCTACACTGCGGGTGCTGGAGCTTACTTCCAGCTGAAGACGTCATCGTCTCCGTTTTTCTTTCTGTCGCCGCCTCTAGAAAGCATGATGACGGTGTGACCTTCTACTAGCTGGTCAGTGTCAGAGGTGTGCCATTGCTTGAGTTTGTTATCTAAATTATAATCAACTCGGATGTAGAAGCCTTCTCCCCATGCGTCCCAGATCGATCTAGGCAGACCTTTTCCATCTTTGTAGAATTCTAGTCCGTTTTTTCCGCCTTTGGCAGTTGGCATATCAAGATATTTTTTGCCTTTCTTGTTACCTCCATCAAAGTCTGCATTTTGGTAATCATTACCTAAGAGAATGCGTACAACTTGACGGAGTTTTTCACCTGAAAGAGTGACATCATTAGTAGGGTATTTGTCTCCTGGGAAAGGAAGGTGACCATTATCTTCATTGAAGGCGTTCATGGCTGTTACAAATTCCTTCATCCTTAGCTGAGTGTCCTTGGCTTTTCCGCGGTTGATCATGGATTTTCCGATAGGAAATGAGATGGCAGCAAGTGTGCCGATGATGGCTACAACGACAAGTATTTCGATGAGTGTGAAGCCCTTTTTCGATTGTTTTGAGTGAATTTTCATAGTGTTAAGAATTTATGTGACGGTATGTTTTGGTATTTATTTATGTTGGATAAGTTATCGCTTAGATGGTGATGGTGAAGATGGTGCTAATTTCTGAGGTCAAACTAATCTTCAGTAAAAGATACTGAATTTGGCAAATATTGCAAGGAAATGACAGATTTTAGAATTAATGGAAGAATATCTGTAGTGGAAGCTTGCCATGTTAGAGAAAAATGCCATGATTTTATCACAGAATAATCAACCAACCTACAATCATCTATAAATCATGAGCGAACCAATCGTCGAAATTCCAGAAGCACAACTTCCGCAAAACTTAAGAACACTGTGGCTAAAAGCACTTAGTGCAGTAGAATTACAGAACTATAGTTACGCAGTAAGTCTGTGCCAAGCTATACTGAAAGATGCACCAGGCTTCGTAGAGGCTCGAAAGCTTGCTAGGCGCTGTGCAGTGAAGACTGCGAGCGGGAATAAGAAAAAAGGAAATGCGGTTACGCAGATTTTTAGTTCTGGTGTCTCAGTATCGCGTCTTCAGAGTCAGATTAAAAAAGATCTCAAAGCAGGCTTGATGGCTTTGGAAAAGGAACTAGAGAAAGACCCTAATAGTAGTTCTCTGAATGAATTACTTTTTGATACGGCGGTTCAACAGAATATGCCAGAGACTGCGAGTTTCTCACTAGAGACAGTGAGAAAAGGCGCTCCGGAGAATACGAAGTTACTTCACAAGCTAGCGAGCTATTATCTAGCGCGTGATCTTCCGCAGGAGGCTGCTGGTGTTTATAAGGACATTATTAAGCAAGATCCTACTGACATTGATGCGGTGAAAGGTGAGAAAGATTCCACTGCGCGGGGAACGATGAAGACTGGCGGATGGGAGAAAGGTGGCATTGAAGATACGAAGAAAGATGCCTCTGGAGACCAAGAGCAAGAAGAGGCTGATAGAGCGGGAATGACGCGCGATCAGAAAAAAGCAAAGCTAGGTAAACTGATGGAGCAGTATCAGGCAGATCAGAATAACTTAGGTGTTGTGAAAGAAATTGCTGAGCTTTATGAGGATTTTGGCTACTGGCCAGATGCGCATGTTTTCTACAGCTGGGCGTATCAGCTCAGTCACAAGGATACCACCTTGAAAAATAAGGCGGAGAGAATGAAAAACAAAGATGCTGAAGAACAGATCAAAAAGCTCGAAGAGCAACTGGTAGCAGATCCGGGTAATACGGAGCTAGAGGCCGAGATCTTAGCATACAAGCAAGAACGCTCCAAGGAATCCGTCACCGAAGCGCAAGCTCGCGTGGATCAGAACCCTACTGACCCTCAGCTCAGGTTTGACCTGGGATTAGCATTATTTAATTCTGGTGATTTTAATGGTGCTATACCGCACCTCCAGCAAGCGAAACGTAACCCGCATATCAGAACGCGTGTGTTGCTTACTCTGGGTAGATCATTTGATGCGAAAGGGATGTATGACATCGCTGTGAGTCAGCTTGAAGAAGCACTAGAAGATCTGCACGCAATGGACGGAACGAAGAAAGAAGTACTCTACGAGATGGGACTCATTTATTCTAAGATGGATAATAAAGAGAAAGCGCTTGAGAACTTTAAACAGATCTACGAAGTGGACTACGGATACCGCGATGTGGCTCAAAAAGTTGAGGACGCTTACGGTTCATAATCCTTACACATAATTATTACTAACGGGTTCAGATGGATAAAATTTGAGCCCGTTTTTATTTCTACCACAATGGTGAAGAATACCTTCTATAACAGTTTTGACACGGAGAGGATCTCAGAGGAAAAGCATGATGAAACTTACCGGTCAGCTTTTCAGGTAGATCGTGATCGGGTTCTTCACACGCCTACGTTCCGGTCGCTACAGAGCAAGACGCAGGTATTCTGGAGTGGTGAGTATGACTTCTATCGCACCCGTCTCACACACTCGCTTGAGGTGGCTCAGATAGGGAGGTCTATTTGTAATTTTCTTAACACGCGTTCCAGTCTGCTCAGTGAGGATTATTTTATTGATTCAGATTTAGTAGAGGCTGCTTGTCTCTCACATGACTTAGGGCATCCTCCATTTGGTCATGCTGGGGAGAGAACATTGAATCGCTTGATGAGCGATTACGGGGGCTTTGAAGGGAATGCTCAGACGCTGAGATTGCTCGCAGATAGGATTTTCTCCGCGAGTAAAACGGGCATGAACCCGAGCCGCGCGTTTGTGGATTCTGTCTTAAAGTACAAGACGCTTTGGTCAGAACTCTGTGATGGAGACAGCAAGCCGCACAACCATTTTCTCTATGATGAACAGTCGAAATACTTGGATTGGGCATTTGGTGGGCGAGATTTTCCATCAGAATATACGCCCGGGAAAATGCGTGATAGCTTCAGCTCAATCGAATGTCAGATCATGGACTGGGCGGATGATACTGCCTACTCGCTAAATGATCTGGCAGATTCTGTTAGAGCAGGATTTCTCACGATAGAACGCGTAGAGAGATGGGCGGAGGAGAATGAATGCGGTGTGGAAAAAGGCACGCCAGTGGGCGATCTGCTGAGATCGATCCGGGGCAATCGCGTAGAGCTGATGGCTGGAAATAGAATCGGCAGATACATTCAGAGTGTGCGCTTAGTAGAGGATGTTAACTTCATGAGCGAAGTCTCTAACAGATATAAATACAAACTCGTAGTCGATAAGGGAGTCCAATCTGAGACGCATGAATTTAAGAAAATGGCGTATGAACTCGTGTTTCAATCACCGGAGCTGAATCAGCTGGAGCACAAGGGAGATCACCTGCTTTCTAAACTCTGGGATATTCTCGGTAATGAGGATAGCCCCTATCATTTACTACCAACTGAAGTAGCGGATGAACTCAAGCAAGGTGAGACTCTGGCGGATAGACGTAGATTACTTTGCGACTTCTTAGCTAGTCTAACAGATGGCTCAGCCACCAGACTCTACAAGAGGCTCATGGTGCCAGACTTTGGTTCTATTGGAGACTTGCTTGGTTAAAAACTTTGTTAGAATAATGGGAAAGGTCATCAAACAACCACTAGACGCTCTTAAGGAATACTTCGGGTTCGATGGCTTCCTAGATGGTCAGGACGATGTGGTGCAGCGCATTCTGAGCGGCACAGATGGTCTGGTGGTCATGCCCACAGGTGGTGGTAAATCTCTCTGTTATCAACTCCCAGCACTCTGCCTTGAGGGAGTGACGCTGGTGGTGAGTCCCTTGATTGCGCTGATGAAAGATCAGATAGATGCGCTGGAGGCGAGGGATATTCCAGCTACGATGATTAACTCCACGCTGAGTCACGGCGAGCAACAAGATCGGATTTCTAGGATGCGAAAAGGTGAGTATAAACTTGTCTATATTGCACCGGAGAGGTTCCGTTCCGAGTCATTCATGCGGGCGATGGTGGAGGTGAATATTTCACTTTTCGCGGTAGATGAAGCCCACTGTCTAAGCCAGTGGGGGCATGATTTTAGACCAGACTACATGAGGCTGGGAGCTGCGCTTGAGCGCATTGGTAGCCCGCAGTGTGTGGCGCTCACGGCTACGGCTACATCAGTTGTTAGAAAAGATATTCTCAGCGTGCTGAAGCTACGCAGTCCCTTTGAGATGATCAGTGGATTTGCGCGTCCGAATTTATCATTAGCCATTTCTGCCACGGAGAAACACAGTTTAAAATACAAGCGGATCAAGGAGATCATCAAGGATCACAAGACTGGTATCATCTACTGTGCCACGCGCAAGAGAGTGGATGAGGTGTCTGAGATGCTGGCAAGCTGGAATGTAAACTGCATCGCTTATCACGGTGGTATGAGCGATGTCTTGCGCGAGCAAACTCAGACAAAATTCATCACCAAGCAAGCAGACATTGCAGTAGCTACGAATGCATTTGGAATGGGGATCGACCGCTCCGATGTCCGCTTCGTGATCCATTTTGAAATACCAGGTAGCGTGGAAGCCTACTATCAGGAAGCAGGCAGAGCTGGGCGTGATGGAGAAGCATCCGTCTGTGAACTGTTCTTCAACTACGCAGATACCAGAACGCAGGAATTTTTCATCGAGGGAGTGAATCCGAGCTATCCAGATATTTGTAGCATTTATCAATTCCTGCTGAACGAGGCAAATGCTGAATTTGAAGTCAGGCTGACGCTGGATCAGATCAAGGAGGGAGCGGATGTTAAAAACGGAATGGCTGTGGGAAGTGCTCTTGGTGTTCTGGCGAGAAATGGGCTGATTGAGAGGTTTGATATCGCTGGCACGCGGGCAAGAGGAACGCGTCTGCTACAGCCTAACATTTTAGCCTCGCAGATACCGATCAACCGAGCTGCACTGGAAGAAAAGCACGCGCGCGACCGCGAGAAACTCAACTCAATGATCGAGATGTGTTATTCGCGACAGTGTCGCCAGCAATGGATTATGGACTACTTCGGCGAGCAAAACCCAGCGCCATGTGGCAGCTGTGATGTCTGTCAGAGTCAGTTCGGTGGTGATCTCAGAAAAGGCTCAGAGTCAGAAGTGCTCATGCTGCGAAAAGCACTCAGCGGTGTGGCGCGTATGAGTAATAATATTGCAGGTAAATGGGAGGGTAGATTTGGCAGAGGGAAAATAGTTCAGATGCTCATGGGTAGCCGCTCCCAAGAAATACTCAAGAACCGCTTAGACACCTTATCCACCTACGGACTTCTCCAAGAGGCAGGCACAGCCACGGTGAATGAGCTGTTCAAATACATGCATGACGCAGGACTCATCTACACGCAGAAAGGCGAGTTCCCATTAGTGACGCTGACCCCACTCGGAGATTCCGTGATGCACGGTAAAACTGAACCGATGATGGCATGGCCCAAAGTGAAGTCAGCAAGAGACGAATCACCAGTGAAGACTGGGCTGGATGTAGAGATAGAGGAGCTAGGCTTCGACCCCAAACTCTACGCCGCACTCAAAGAACTACGCGCAAACATAGCCAAGCAACAATCGGTTCCAGTTTACGTAGTCTTCTCTAACAAAACCCTAGAATACTTCACCAGACTCCGCCCCACGAGCATGGAAGCAGGGATGCGGATTAAGGGGGTAGGAGAGGCAAAAGCTGCGCAGTATTTAGGAAAGTTTATAGAGGTGATTAAAAGCTACAGGTAAGTTTTTAGTTACCAGTTTATGCGAGATTCTTTGTTTTTATAGGACTTATAAGACCTATCAGACCTATAAATCACAACCCTAGAAACGCTGAAAAAAATTACCAAGCCCTGAAAGTGGCGAGATAGGCTGTTTAAGCTCGTCTATCAGGATGTTATTTTCTAAACATAAATTATGTATTTAAAACGCTGGAAGAAATATAAAAATGAATCCATGTAAATCACCCACAACAGTATCTGGGAAAAGTAAAGTTGAATTAGGTTCCGTACAACGGGGGCCTATTTGTCCGTTCTGTGGGAGCTACAAGACTTCAGTTGATTCGGTATTAAAGACATCACCTAGTATTATTGCAGTGATGCTTTTTGGTTGGAACTACATGTTGATGCGCGGTGCCTTTGCAAAACGATCATCGATGTGTCATGAGTGCGGTGAGATCAATCGCTATAAGTCAGTGGGCTCAAAAATAGCGATGGTGGCGTTTGTCGGACTATTAGGTTTATTGGTTTTTGCTCTTATCTCATGAGATAAATCTAACGAGAAAACTACCTGTTCGATGAGCGGATAGAAAATGATTCAGAAGCTGGAAGCATCTGGCACATTATTACTTTTTATCTTGGCTTTTATCGTAGAAGATTTTGATGTCGGCTTCTTTGGTGCCTAGGAGTTCTTGGGCTCTTAGGAGGGCGTCTCTTGTGGAGAGGTTTGGGTTGCTGGGGGAGCTGAAGAAGAGATTGGTCTCGCCTACGGATCGGTCGCAGCCTTTGAGGATGGTTTCTAAAACGCCAGATTGTTTGAGGACTTTGTAAACGTTTCTGGTGGCACCGGAGATGATGACGTGGCAGTCTTGCTTGCGCATGTGCTTGATGAGGTCATCGAGCGCCATGACGGAGGTGGCGTCTAGGTGACGCGCGTTTTTCATGCGCAGGATGATGACTTTTAGGTTAGGATCAGACGCGGTGATTTGGACCTGAGTGCGAAAGAGATCTGCTGCTCCGAAGTAGAGATTTCCTTCCACATGGACAATGGATATGGCGGGGTTTGGGCGGGCGTGTTTTTTGTCTCGTTCGTGGAAGTTTCCTTCGTCATTGATTTCGTATTCTACTAGATGCGGGCGGGATGCCTTGCGGAGGAAGAGTGAGATGGAGAGCGCCACACCTATGAAGATGGCGGAGTCGAGTCTGGTGATGAGGGTGGCTGCGAAGGTGACGATGACTACGATGGCGTCATCGCGGGTGGAGTTCAGGCAGATGCGGATGTTTTTCCAGTTGATCAGCGAGATGGCGATGCCGACTACGAGTGCGGATAGCGTGGCTTTAGGGATGTTTTCAACGATGGGGAGCTTCACGAGCAGGTAGAAGCCGAACATGCAGAGGATGCCGGTGAAGATGGAGGCGAATCTGGATCTGGCGCCAGACTCGAAGTTGAGTGCGGAGCGAGTGAGTGAGCCGGAGGCTGGCATGGGGGCGAGTATTGAGCAGGCGATGTTTGCCATGCCTACTGAGAACATGTCTTGGTTGACGTCTGGTCGCTCGCCAGTGCGGCTGCCGAGAGATTTTCCCATGACGGTATTTTCTAGTGATGCGAGGAAGGCGATGGCAAATGCTACGCTGATGAGGGTGGCGATGTCATTGAAGTTGAAGTCAGGTAGTGCTGGTGAGAAGTTATCTAGCTGAAAGGATTTGAAACACGCGAGGTCGAAATTACTAGTAGTATTCTTGAGAATGAGGGCAAGCAAGGATGAGATGGTGAGGCAGAGCGCGAAGTTAGGTAGCATGGGGAGCTTCTTCATCAGATAGAGATAGAGAGCTAGGGTGATGATACCAAGTAGGATGGGTTGCCACTCGAAGTGCTGCCAGAGGCTGGTGAGGTCGAAGAAGTTGGTGAAAAAGTTGACTGCTTGGTTGTTTTCTTTGTGCGTGTGGATGATGTGATTGAGTGGCTCTGCGACTCCAAAGATATGCTTGAACTGCCCATTCATGATGAGAAATGAGGCTCCTGTGATGTAGCCTACTAAGACACTGCGGGAGACGAACTGGAGCAGGTCTGCAATTTTAAATAATGCTCCTAGCACGGAGATGATCCCTACGAGAAATACGAGTAGTGACATGTAGGCGAGTGGTGCCTTGTCCATATTCGTGGCAGCCGAGGAGGCGAAAAAGGTGAATACCATGAGCGATGTGGCATTCGTGGGTCCTAGGATGGTGTGACGCGAACTGGAGAAGAGCGGTGCTATGATGGAGGCGATGACTGAGCTGATGATGCCGTAATAGATGGGGAGTTCAGCGATGGCTGCGTATGCCATGCCCTGGGGGAGAGCGAGCAGGGCGACATTGAGCGCGGCTTTGAGATCGTATGTTACATCGCTTTTTTTGTAGTCCTGGATGGCGTGTCTAACAGGAAAAAGCTGGATGCTATTCTCGGTGAAGAATTCCTTGATGGCAGCTGCGGCTTTACTGAAAATTTTGCGGATGGACGGCATAGAGATCTTTTTATGTTATTTAAACCGAGCTCTTCTAAAGAGCCAAAGTCCGATAATAAGTGCAATGATGTTAGGAAGCCAGAAAAGAATTGTGGAACCGATGCTGCCATCGCTTTTGGTCTGACCTGCGAAGATGTGGAAGAGGAAATAACCTAGACCTAAGGCAAGGCTGAGGACGAATCCGGTAGAGGTGTCCTTGCGTCTGGCTCCTATCCCGAGGGGGACTCCCATGATGGCGAAGGCGAGGCAGGCAAATGAGAATGATTGTCTAAATGTAACGGCATTGGAAAACTTTGCTCGCTTCTTAGGGGTAAGTTTTTGGGCATCGGGATCATTGGCTAGATAATCTCTGATCTCGTTATTGGTTAGTCCAGATGCTTTGATGCGGCGTTTCTTTTTGCTGTCGAAGCTGAAGAGAACGGGGTCAACATCACCGACTGTGATGGGCATTTTTGTGCCGTTAGTGTCGTCTTGTAGCGCGAAGGCGTTTTCTAGTTTGAGTTTGATTTGGTTGGAATCGAGATCCACGTAGATGAGTGCTGACTCAGCGTAAACGTAGAAGTTAGATGCGTATGATTTATCGATGGCGGCTACGTCATGAATGTGGAGGCCGTAGAGGGTGTTGTCTTTTCTTTCTCTAACATAAATGCGTTTGTCCTTGAGCTGGGTCTGCACCACTCCAGGGTCTAGGAATTTGTTAGGGTCTTCCTTTACGGCATCATAGAGCAAGGTTTTGACTCGGGATTTGGCTTTGGGAGCAACTTCTACATTGAGCCAGAAGCAGAATGCAGAGAGGATAGTTGCTACCACAAAAACGGGAAGTGCGACTCGTGGTAAGCTCTGCCCAGACATGCGCATGGAGAGGATTTCATTGTCTGCCGAGAGTCTCCCGAAGACTAGCATGACGGCAGCTAGGAAGCTAAAAGGGATAGTAAACATCAGCGAGAAGGGGAGCACACTGAGGATGAACTGGAAGATGAGTAGTGGTGATGGATGCTTACCCACGAAGAGCGGGCGGGCTTCTTTAAATATATTTCCCAGCAAGAACACACCGCTCAGAATAGCTACTGCGAACAGGGTCGTAGTAAAGATATTTTTCGCGATGTAGCGGTCGAATTTATTCATGCTTTTGATTCACTAAGGGCTCCGAAAAGCACTGAGATAATTTCTAACATGAAATTTATTTTAATCGACAAAAAAGAGGGGAGCTAATTGGTCTTTTTTATCGAAAGAAATAAACTTAAACTGAAGCTGAATCCTACCATACAGAGCCATAGTGCTAATAGTTTGGTTTCTGTCCATCCAGTTTTGATGGAGTCTGGTTCTGACATTGTGGCTGAGATGGTGATCTTTTCTTTGAAAACGTAGTCACCATGCACCCAATCTCCCGGGGTGAGGAAGTTTAGAAATGCTTCATCGGTGCAGTGGTAGAGCTGGTTGTGAATATTTGTTTCCCAGATGCTGCCCATGATAAATAGTGATGTGATAAAAATAGCTATAAACTTGGTGAGCTTTATCTGGTGAAAAATGCGCTTCATGGGAGTGACGTAGAAAAATTGGAAATGGCAGAGCCGTTCCGCTGATAGAGTTGGCTTTCAATTTGGTGAATTAAGACTGCTCTACTCCAGCCATTTTTAATGGTTTGTTGGATGTAGAAATGAGCTTCTTTGAGGTCGGAGCATTTGGTGATTATGACGGTGTTGTGTCCCCACGGGATAGAGCAAATGTCTTTGATTAGATCAGCTTTTTCAATTGCGCAACAGCTTGTTGCGTTATTTGTAAGTTGCTTATCATAAAATAGATACCATTTTCTTATGGTTTCTATGTTTCTTCTTGAGAAACCTTTGACTTCATTGAACTCAAGCATTAGATCATGGCTGAGCTGCTTAATGAAACCGCTTCCCCAGCTAGTTTTCCTCTGGCGTTCTACTATTTCAGCACCGAGCTCCCAGTAGAATCCTAGGAGCTCGTGGCTGACTTTTACTGCTGCTCGGATTTGGGTTTGGCGGAATTTTGTCTTCAGGTTAGTGAGCCAGAGCTTGTATTCTGGGTCTTTTGGTGTGAGTGGTGATTCCTCCATGTGAGCATTTGTTAGAGGGTGATTTTACAACATAAAGGTATCCTCACTCGGATTGGCTCCTTCGCTCTGGATGGCTTCTGAGTTTGCGGCTAGATGGACGAGTGCGTGGTAAACGTCTTCTGGGTCATGGCTGATGGCTTCTGCGATGTCTGCTGCGGTCTTCTGCCAGCCTGTGAGTGCGCCACGGACTTGGTTGAGGATTTCTAGGAAATCACCAGCCGCTTTCTTGCCTGCTTCTACTCCAGGTTGGTGGTAAGCGTTGATGTTTACGAGTGATGCGTAGAAGGTAACGGCTCTCTCGAAGAGTGCGATGAGCATTCCGAGTGAGTGCGGTGTGACCTCGTGGATGGAGATAGTGATAGATTTTCTGCCAGACTCATAGAGTGCCTTGCGGGTGCCTCTGAGGAAACCTTGGAGATAGTCCGCACTGGTGTTTCCGGGATCTACTTCGATGCTGCTGCCAGTTCTGCCATTTCTGACTTCTATGAAGGTTGCGAAGAAGTTATTCACTCCGTCTCGGAGCTGCTGAATGTAGGCGTGCTGGTCTGTGGAGCCTTTGTTTCCATAGACTGCTATGCCTTGGTTAACGACGTTTCCATCCAGGTCATGTTCCTTTCCGAGCGATTCCATGACGAGCTGCTGGAGATACTTAGAGAAGAGTACGAGTGAGTCTTTGTAGGGAAGGACGACCATGTCTTTTTCACCTTTGCCATTTCCTGCGTGGTGCCAAGCGAGCGCGAGCTGCATGGCGGCGTTTTTTGAGGTGTCTTGGATGCGAGTGCGGGCATCCATTTCTCTGGCACCTTCGAGGAAGGCATCGATGTCGATCCCCTGGAGTGCTGCTGGGACGAGCCCGACAGTGGACATGACAGAGGTTCTTCCTCCGACCCAGTCCTCCATGGGAAGGGTGGTGATGAAGTTGTTAGACTCGGCGTATTGGTCTAGTTTAGAGCCTTCGCCTGTGATGGCTACGGTGTGCGCTCCGAAATTTAGCCCAGCATCTTCGTAGGCATTTTGTGCTTCGAGCATGGCATTACGCGTCTCTGCTGTGCCCCCGGATTTAGAAACTACGAGGGAAAGTGTCTTACCTAGTCCTCCGGTGCGGCTGATTTTTTTCAGTGTAGAATCGCATCCTGCTGGGTCTGTGTTATCGAAGAAAAATGTGGTGAGTTTGCTATCGGTGCCGAGTGCATCATAGACGAGCTGCGGCCCTAGTGCTGAGCCTCCGATGCCGATGATGAGGAGATTTTCAAATCTACCACCTCCGGAACCAGAGGGTGGTGCTATTTTGCCGTGGTGCACATCATCTGCGAGTTGCTTGAGCTGTGCGATGGGATCTACAATCTGAGATTTTAATTCCTCGTTAGGTGCAAGATCAGCATTTCTTAGCCAGTAATGACCGACCATGCGTCCCTCGTCTGGGTTCATTATTTCCCCCGCCTCTATCTTTACGAGGTCAGCGTAGGCTTGGTCGATTTTTGGCTGGAGAGCTTCCACGTAAGATGGCTCCATGTCGGTGCGCGACAGGTCGAGTGAAAATCTGAGATCTTGGTAACGGAGGAGCTGTGTGTATTTTTCCCAACTGGACATGATGTTGATGTGAATTTGTATGTGGTATTTTTTAATTTAGTAATGAATGATAGAGGTGACTGGTGCGTCTATTTTGTCTCTTCCTTTGAGGTCATCTAGCTCGATGAGGAAGGAGACTCTTACTAGGTCTGCATCAAGTCTGTTAAGGAGTTTTACCGCAGCGGCGGCAGTGCCACCAGTAGCAAGTAAGTCATCAATGAGAAGAACTTTGTCACCCGGCTGGATGGCGTCTTGGTGGATCTCTACGGTGCTCTCACCGTATTCGAGTGTGTAGGATTCTCCGATGGTCTTCCAGGGAAGCTTGCCTTGTTTTCTAACAGGGACGAATCCGACCTTGAGGGAGAGAGCGACAGGAGCTGCGAAGATGAATCCGCGAGCATCGATGCCTACGACTTTATCAATCTTTTCACCCTCGATGGTTTTGAGGAGGAGGTCTATAGAATGTTGAAGCAGTTCTGGATCAGAGAGGATGGGGCTGATGTCTTTGAAGATGATTCCTTCTTTGGGGAAATCTTGGATATCACGGATGGCGGTTTTGAGTTTGTCAGGCATATAGAAATAGAAACGTATTCCAGTGATAATGCACGAAAAATAAATCTCTATTGATCATTTCGTGATCTAGTGCATAGATAGTAGCTGTATGGAGATGATACCGCCACATATTCTGCTAGGAGCCTATACGGAGGGAGTATTCCCGATGGCTGAGGAGGGTGAGTTGCTATGGTTTTCTCCCATGGAGCGGGGGCTTATTCCGCTGGATGAGAGGTTTCACATTCCTAGGGGGCTGAGGAAGGCGTTACGGAAAAATGCGTTCGAGGTAAGGTTTAACACCGCATTTAGAGAGGTGATGGATGGCTGCTCTGAGCGGAAAGAAACGTGGATAGATCCAGTGATCAAGGACAGCTATGTGGAGCTGCATAAGTTGGGTTTTGGGCATTCTGTAGAGTGTTGGGATGATGAGGGGCTGCAGGGTGGACTCTACGGAGTGAAGCTGGGGAATGTGTTTTTTGGAGAGAGTATGTTTAGCCGCAAGACGGATGCGAGTAAGATAGCGCTGGTGCATCTGGTAGAATGGCTGCGTGATGAGGATGCGGAGCTGTTAGATACACAGTGGATGACAGAGCATCTATTACAATTTGGCGGATATGAGGTGCCTAGGGATGTGTATTTAGAGCTGCTGGCAGATGCGCTGGAGCCTATCTTGGACTAGATCGTTTTCTGGTAGAGGGCGTGGGTGTCATTCCCGACCATGATGTTTCCCTGGTGTTGGAAGCCTTGGTTGTTGTAGAATATACAGAGTTTCTCTCGGTTTGCGCGGCAGTCTAGTCGGACGAAATATTTGCCTAACTTTGCCGCTCGCTGGCAGACGAGTTCTACGAGTTTTTCTGAGAGCTTAGAACCTCGTAACTCCTCAATGACGGCGAGCTTGTGTAGGTAGACTGCGTCATCGTGGTTAGAGCCTTGCCAGAAAATGTTATCGATCTTCTGGATGATGACTGCACAGACAGGCTGGTCATTTTGGTAACCTACATAAATTTCATCGTTTCCGTAAGCATCTAACAGTTTTTCCTCTGAGAGATCATCGAGGCTCCATTGACAGGATTTTTTTCTGCTAAGCCAATTGTAGGTGTCTCGCAGGACAATAGATAAATCTGAAATATCATCGTTCTGAATGAGTTCAATGTTGATATCGAAAGTAGCCATGGAGCTAGAATAGCATTGATGGCAGAGTAGGAAAGGGAGAATTCTCTTTGGATTCATTTTTTTCTGACTATACTAACATTATTGATGTGTTGACTATTAGGTCAAATTACTCTAAAAATCCGAACACTTTAAAGTAAGTGAGTATATGAATTCCCCAAACGAACATCATCCATACAGTGCAGAGCTACGGCGTGTGCGAGAGCTCTCAGAGGCTCACGATGAGATGAAGCGTGTTCTGAATGGGGTGATAAGACCGGTGTTTAGCGATATTTTAAAGGTGTTCATTCACATCTCATGTCCGAGTGATATTCATGTGCATGGTCATGGTGTGGTGCTGAATTTTGGCAGACCAGATAAGCCATTCACCATTGCTTACTATGGTTATCCAGAGGATATGGAGTTTGAGCTAGCAGTCTCTACTAATCATGAAACGACTGAGACGAGCAGGGTGCCATTTAACTCTGTGTTGCCTGGGAGAATTAAGAAGTTATTTGAAGATTTCTTTGCAGAAAATTCTCCAGAAATTTTATATCAAGCTGACTACAATGGACATGAATTGTATGACTTGGATCACGAGGGACCATATCAGCTCCGGATAGAGGATGATGATGCTTCATCTGTGGTTGCTACTGTGGAAGATTTCCGAGGTGTGCTAGACATGGCTTCTTCTATCCATGAGTCATTCAAAGAGAAAAATCTCATCATCACAGACAAGGATGGCGGGCTGATCTGTTAGAAATTATTCTACTAAGAACGGCTCTAATCTACCAGCGGTGATGGCTGGGACGATGGCAGTGATAATGACGTCATTGCCTTCGTATTGGGTATCGATCACTTTTGCTTCTGTGTGAAGCACGCTCATGTGCTGACCTTCTGACTGAGGGATGCGATAGGTGTTTTTCTGCACGCGCTCTGCGAGGATTTCTGTGCAGGTATTGAGAATTTCATCCATGCCTATGTCTTTAGATGCAGAGGCTACTAGGATGTGTGGGGATTTATCTTCTAGTCGCTTAGTGAGGTCACGGATGACTCTGGGGTCGCCTACGAGATCACATTTATTGAGGACGGTGACCATGGGTTTTTCTTCTGCACCTAGCTCGCCGAGGACGTGCATCGTGGTATCGAAGAATTTCTCAGCTTCGGGAGAGTTGGCATCTAATACGTGAATGAGGAAGTCTGCGAGGACAGCTTCTTCTAGTGTTGCCTTGAAGGCTTCTACTAAGCGGTGGGGTAAATTTCTAACAAAGCCTACGGTGTCTGTGAGTAGAATGGTCTGCCCATCTGGTAGCTCGATACTCCTAGTCGTAGTGTCTAGGGTGGCGAAGAGCATGTCCTTAGCCATGATGTCTGAGTCTGTGAGGCGATTCAGGAGAGTGGATTTACCTGCATTGGTGTATCCGACTATGGCTCCGTGTGCCATGTCTAGCTTCTCTCTATCCTTGCGCCTAGTTTTACGCTGAGTTCTCACTGCTTCTAGCTCGCGCTGAGTGCGGTCTATTCTTTTGCGTGCGAGTCTCCGGTCCACCTCGATCTGCATTTCACCCATGCCTCTGCCGCCCGTGCCGCCTCCGCCTTCGCGGTCTAGGTGTCCCCACATTCTTGCCATGCGGGGGAGGGCGTATTGCATTCTAGCTAGTTCTACCTGGAGGGTGGCTTCCTTGGTCTGTGCGCGCTGGGCGAAAATATCTAGAATGACTTCTTCTCGGTCAATCACGCAAATGCCGGCGAGTTCTTCCCACTCGCGTTGCTGGGATGGGGCGAGCTCGTTGTCGAATACGATGCAGTCGCACTCATGGGCTTTAGCAAATTCTACGACCTCGTCAGCTTTTCCAGTGCCGCATAAAAATTTCCTGTGCATGGAGCGCGAGTGAGCGAGCATGAGGTCTGCGACTCCTATGCCAAGAGTGCGCACGAGTTCCTCCAGCTCTTCGAGTAGGCTGATGTCCTCATCGGCTTCTTTTTTACTGAATGAAAGGCGGACGAGTAATGCTCTCTCCACCATTTGGGGCTTCTCTCTTACTTCAAACATGGGAGTAAATTCATGCCCTTTATTTTGTGAGATGAACAGATTTTTTTTATATCTATTCAAGTCAGTGTGGTTTAAGAAATGAATCATGAGCGAGCAAAGTGACCGGGTGGAGATAGTGGATATCAATCTTGCCCTTGAAATTTCTGAAGACGATAACGCGAGAAAGAAGGCGGTGTCGAAGAAGCTGAGGGTAAAGCCTGAGCGTATTCAGGAGATGCGCTTAGTGAAGCATTCTATTGATGCTCGTAAGGCGGATATCCGGATTCAGTTGCGGATGGAGGTGGGGATTGATTGCGCTCTGCCTGAGTATGTGGCGCCTGTGCCTAGCTACACGGCTATTGATAAAGATGCTGAGAAGGTGATTATCGTTGGCTGCGGTCCTGCCGGCATGTTCGCGGCTCTGCGCTGTATTCAGCTGGGAAAAAAGCCGATCATTCTGGAGCGCGGAAAGGATGCCTCTGCTCGGAGATTTGATCTGGGTCCCATTTTGAAAAAAGGGCAGGTGATCGAGGACTCGAATTATTGTTTCGGTGAAGGGGGTGCAGGCACTTACTCGGATGGAAAACTCTACACTCGTGCGACTAAGCGTGGACCTGTTAGAGATGTTTATGAAACACTAGTAGCGCATGGAGCACCGCAGCAGATCATGACAGATGCGCATCCGCATGTGGGGTCTAATCTCCTGCCAAACGTGGTAAAGGCGATGCGCGAGTCTATTCTTAAAGCGGGTGGTGAGGTGCACTTCGGGACGAAGGTAGTGGAGTTTCTGTTAGATGAATCTGGTCGGAAGATGCGTGGGGTGGTGACCGCGGATGGGGAGGAATTTATAGGCAAGGCAGTGATCCTGGCAACGGGGCATTCCGCGCGTGATATTTATAGATTGCTTGCGGAAAAAAACATTCTGTTAGAGCAGAAGCCGTTTGCCGTTGGGATGAGGATTGAGCATCCGCAGCCGTTGATTGATAAGATTCAGTATTCGTATAAGCAAGGCTTGGAGAGACCGCGGATACTGCCAGCTGCTAGATACCGATTAGCGACTAAAATCGATGATCGTGGGGTGCATTCATTCTGTATGTGTCCGGGCGGCTTCATTGTGCCAGCTGCTACGGAAAATGATGAGGTGGTAGTGAATGGGATGTCGCTCGCTCGGCGAGATTCACCTTTTGCCAATAGCGGGATGGTGGTGACGGTGGAGCCTGAGGATACGCGGGAATTTTCAAAAGAACATGGAGTCCTCGCTGGGATGGCGTATCAGAAGGATCTAGAAATAAAGGCAAGCATCGCTGGCGGTGGAGTGCAGAAGGCACCTGGGCAGCGCGTGGTGGATTTCATCAGAGGTAAGCTTTCCGACACATTGCCTGATACGAGTTATTTTCCAGGGCTTACGAGTGCGCGGCTGGATGAAATTTTACCGCATGATGTCAGCTATAGAATGAAGATAGGGTTGAAGAAGTTTGGGAATCAGATGAATGGATACATCGGTGAAGAAGCGAATTTTCTAGGGTTTGAGACGCGCACCAGTAGCCCAGTGAGGATACCGCGCGATGATCGCACACTACATCATCCAGAGATAAGGAATCTCATTCCGTGCGGTGAAGGGGCGGGGTATGCTGGAGGGATTGTCTCTGCGGCACTGGATGGAATGCGCTGTGCGGAGGCGGTGTGTTTGGATTGAAGATTTAGGATTTAAGATTTAATATAGAAGATTTTTATGGCTGGCGCATCACTTACTACTGGACCACTTTCAGGGCATATTCGCAGGATTGCTTTGCCGATGAGTATCGGGTTCTTTTTTAACACGATGTACAATGTGGTGGACTCGTTTTATGCGGGGCAGATTTCTACGGTCGCGCTCGCTGCTATGGCATTGTCGTTTCCGGTCTTCTTCATTATCATTGCTATCAGTGAGGGTATAGCAAGAGGAGCCACAGCCCTGATCGCAAATGCCATCGGTGCGAATGATCTGGAAAAAGAGGGAGCCTACTCAGGGCAGGTATTTTCACTCGGCTTTTTCTGTGCGCTAGGTCTCATGCTGGTGGGAGTCTTCGGTGCCGAGCCGCTCTACAGACTGATGGATGCCAGTGGCGATTCCCTGAGATTAGCTACCGAATACATTACCCCTATTTTCTGGGGCTCAGTGTTCTTTCTTCTCAGTAGCATGTGCAATGCGATCTTGCTCGCGCATGGTGACAGCAAGACTTTCGGAAAAGTTTTGGTAGTAGGGTTCTTTCTTAATCTCATTTTAGATCCATGGTTTCTCTATGGTGGTCTGGGGCTTCCGGCGATGGGAATACGCGGGATCGCTCTTGCTACGGTAGTGATCCAGATCCTAGGCAGTGCGTATCTTCTGATGACGGTGATGCGTAGAGGATACCTGAAGAAATGTAATGCAGGCTTCTTCATCCCTCAGCTCAGAGTCTATGGAGAAATTTTAAAGCAAGGCATCCCGACAGCTTTTAACATGATGTCCATCGCTCTGGGGTTCTTCGTGATGACTTATTACTTAAATTCCTACGGAGAAGTAGCGGTCGCCGCCTTTGGAGTAGGCACTAGAATTGAACAAATTTTCCTACTCCCCGCCATCGGTCTCAGCTCGGCGATCATTTCCATCGTAGGGCAGAACAATGGGGCGGGTGAGCGAGAAAGGGTCAACGAATGTGTCCGTCTCTGTATTCGCTACGGCATTATCCTTATCGCCATTTCTTCAGTGGTGATGTTCCTACTAGCCACCCCACTAGTCCGGCTCTTCACATCTGATCCAGAAGTGATCAGCGTTGGTTCTACCTATGTGCGCATTGTCACCGTGATGCAGTGGGCATATGTAATGGGCTTCATTTTCATCGGATTCCTTCAGGCTGTGAAGCGACCCATGTATGGCTTCGTGGAGTCCATTATCCGCAAAATAATCTTACCACTAGGCGTTTTCTACCTCATCGTGAGAGTCTGGAATGTGGACCTAGTGACCTTCTGGTGGGGATCAGTAGTGATCAATGTCGCTCTAGCCATCGTCACTATTTTCTATGGGAGACTTGTGCTACGTAGGGTAACTTCCTTGTAGCGAAATGAAATGAGTCTCTAAGTGCTACTTGGAGTTAAAGTTCTCCGTCAAATTGTTAGGGTGTGAATGTAGCGCGGAGCAGGACTTGAAGAGAAATGTAGCTGACTGTTTGGAGTATTTTTAGCCCTTTTTAGTCGGCTTAAAATAGATGGTAGTTTCTCGATATAAATCACTAATGATTTTTACGACTGCATGGGTGGCTACTTGTATAGATCCTGGTGCGTATGTTTTATTTTTCATAGTAAGGTAGTATGTCAGATCGCTGAAGCGACCGCGACTACCTTCTCATTCTATCTTGTTCTGCATTTTTATTTTCTTCGGGTTCCATATGATGGATTTCTCCTGTGATGTTTGATTACAAGAATCTTGATGTCATCTAATCGTTCTTCAAACAAAATGTGGAAGGGGAACTTTTTTAGATTATTCCTTCTCTTGCCAGTTACATCAAAGTGATGTCTTTCTGGATGCTCTTCTATACTAGCTAAAGCAAATGTTAGTTCTGCCCAAAACTCATCGGCTAGATTCTCAGACTTCTTCTCATAATCCTTAGTTATTTGTCGAGCATCTTTAACTGCTGACGGGTGGTAATAAATTTTTTTGTTCATCTTCCGCAAGCCTTGAGGAATTCTTCATGGCTCAAGGCTTTCACTTCGCCTGAATCTAGCTCTGCACTTCTACGGTGAACCTCTTCGTCATCAACACTATAAGGAATATCGGATAATCCTCCTAGAATGTAAGCTGCTACCTCAGCTCTGTCTTGTGATGGAAGTAATGAGACTTCATTACATATTTCTGATACTTTTAGCATGCACAAATAATAGTTGGAATTACGAGAGAACGCAACATTTTTTAGCGAACGTATTTGCTCACCAACGGCTTATCCCGTGTGGTGATGTGGTCAGAATAATCGATCCCCTACTAAACGTCAATATCGAAGCCCGAACGCTCGCGCGGATAAGACGTTGTATGGAGCTCCTTGTTCTCCATTTTTATTTCGATTTATACATTGTCATCATCATAAGGAAATGTATTGAACGGTCCATACCAATATCCTTCTTCATCTCTTACGACTTCTAAATCTTTGTTATTCGGGTATCCTTTTTCGTCTGTATCATAATCGGCTATATCGAGGTCTAGTTCATACGCGCAACTAATATCAATTGGTTTATATTTGTCCTCAAAGAGGTGAGCTTCGGATTTATTAAGAGCTTCTCTTAGTGTTATTGCTCCAACATAAACATTAACAAAAGCCCCAGCACAACTAGACGGAAGTTGCGCGTGCCATTCGGGACAGACCCTTTTTAGGTTAACAAGTGGTTAAGGATCCTCTTCCGCTGCTGGAAAAACCACGAACTCTACGATGAAAAAGCCTATTTAGCAGCCCTAGAAAAATCCTCCAGCCCACTAGTAAGCTTTATTGAAACCATAAGAACCACCCACCCAAGATATTGTGAAAAACTTTCGTAAATTTTACTTGCCGGATGGCCTCAGTAGTTTGTTAGGCATTTTTATTGGTTTCATTGTGATGGTTAGATTAGCTGGATTGTTTCCTGAAATATCTTGTTTTGCGGGTTTTGTTAGCGCGCAGATAAGAGAAATGACAATAGTTACTAGCCACCAAATACCTTCAGTGTCTAATGAGTTAGAAAATGACCAACTCTTATTCCAAACTCCCAGATGAATAATGTAATATGCAAGGTTCACACAAGTCGAAAGAATCCAAAATAATCTAACGCTCTTCAATACAGGTTTTCCATCTGAGATCTTCCACCAACCACAAAAAATCATCCAGCCTGGGGCATACATTAAATTAACCGCCCAACCTAATAGAGGTATGCCAATCCCATAAAACAACAATAGAGCAGCCCAACACATTCCTACTATAGCCAGAAACCGAGCGGAGTATTTGTGAAGGTTAGAGTAACGGTGCATGGTGGATTTTTAGCCGAACGTAGAGTCCACGTGTCGCTGACATGAACTGCAAATCAGCTCGGAAACAGTGGAACACTTCCAAACTACACTAAGGGTAGAATAAAGCAAGCGCTGTCAGCGATCTCGTGCGACGTCTTGTGTGTGCGAAGCATACACTGGAGTTAGAAAGGGTTCAAGTCCCTTGTTATAATGGAATGAACATAGAAGAACAAATGAAATTGCTAGCTATGAAAAGAACTACGAGAAGCCAACTGCATGACCGCGAGGGATTGTGGGAAGGAAGGTTATCGGACATCTGCCAGCTGATGAATAAGAACCTCATACGAGGTCTGGAGAGTGGGACGAGATGCCACAGGCAAGCTATGAATAAGAGCGCGGCAGTTCCTAAGAATCCTGTCATTCAACTCTTCAGAGAAGTGCGCGAGCTAGACAGCTGGATACGTCGAAGAATGCGGATGTTTTATTGGACTGCACAGAGCGATAGCTCATTTACAATGCGAAGCCAGACCGCAGAGCCCGTAGGGATAAACAATGGAAGCGACCGCGTGCGAGGCGATTGAACCTGCTCAAGCTAGGCGCACCAAGGGACAGAGTGAAATTAGCGAATTAACTTTGGGAAGTCGCAAGGGAGCATGGCGAGTTAGTCACATAGAAATAGTGCGCAATGCACTGACGAACGTGTGGCTAGAAGACCAAGGACTCCACAGCCTAGAAACACAATGGGTGAATGCTCGCTATCCTCAAGAAAGTACTAAACCAACCTAAGAGGAAGTAAGTCTGACACATTGAAACCGCCGAGCTACACTGCAAACCTAAACCACGAAGTCAAACCGCAGAGCCCAAAGGCAAATCCGTATGGCAGGTGGTGTGGGGGGTGAGGGTTAAAATCCCTCACCTACCCGATTCTGCATTTTGATTGGGTTTCATTGGATGAGTCGCTTACTGGTTTTCAGTGCGTTTCATAGAATAGGCTAGCTGTTCATCTTTGCTATGCAAGGAAAGATCTTATTATAAAGACGATAGATCCACCTATACAAATACATACTCCAACTAGACCTGCTAACATTAAATGGAATGTGCCTTGTTTTCGATAGCGTTCGGTATTTCTCAACCATTCAAAGAATACCCAAATACTAATTCCGACAATTATCATGAGAATATCGGTCTTCATAATTCTATGTAGAAATGTAGTTTCATATTGATCAGAACAATGCCATTCCATTTAAAATGGTGAATTGATCTAACGGGTGAATTCTTAGCAGAACGTTCAAGAGCATGCGCATACTACCTGTAAGCGGATCTCTACTGCATATTAAAACCTCCTAACTTCCTGTCAACTTTCTTCACGCGGCCGATGGTAGTATGTTGCTATGACTCGTCTTGTTCGGCAAGTTAGTCTCGGTTTAGAACTGATATTCGCCTTACTTCAGAACCAACAAAAACCTCTTCAATATCGCCTGAACAACCAACATGACTTATTGCTGTAACTAATGACTTACTAACCTTAAATCCCTTCAAATCACAATCAATAAACTTACATGCCTTAAAAAAGGTTCCCTTCCACTCTGCTTCACTGAAGGAACAATTCTCAAATACACACCTTGTAAAACCGTATTCCGAAGATCCTCCAGCGAACTTAGAAGAGTCAAAATTACAGTCTGTAAAAGTGCAGTCCGAAATATCTGCTCTCAGTCGACAACTGAGGAAACTACACTTGGTAAAACTACTGTTATAAAAAGATGAAGCTCTATCAAACTTAAATTCATCGAAGCTACAAGAGCTCAATACCGACTGCCGAATCCCTAGAGCACCGTCGCTGTATGTAAAATCTACATTAGACGTCGAGACTTGATACAACTGAAACAAATGTAGAGGAAAATCTAGACCTAGCTTAACAGCACCACGTATATCAGCACCTTGCAGTTCTATCTCGCTAGGTAGCCTATCTAGAGGAAAAGACAAACCTTGGATGAAGTCTTCATCTTTCCATCTTCTTTTTAGCTGAGACTTCTTCATATTTAGCCGAACAGTATTAGATCACTCTTCCCGATGCGATATCACATCTTGGCTTTTCAGCTGGTTTTAAAAGAGTGGTTTTCTTTTCTTTACTTATACTGCAATGAATGGACGGTGGAGTAAATTCAAAAAATGACTTATTTATTTGTTTTGCATGCATTTATGTTTTAGAAAAATTTACGAACTGATATCATGCCCTTGATATTGGTTAATCAGGTGTTCTTGATTTTCTGGAAAAACGAAACTAGCTGTTTTTTATTGACTGTATAGTGTTCTAAAGATTACATGGTCTAATGACTACTAGTAGAGCGTGTTGGCGAACTGATCTTTTACATTCTCGGGACGTGAATCCTAGAGAGAAGGATAGCTATGGTTTTTTTATAGGCTGGTATGAGAACTGGCGGGTTTCTAAAGAGTTAAAGCTAGGGAGAAGTTCTGCTGAGCGATTTTGGCAAGAGGTGGTTAGGTCTAAAGCGCGTGAGAGCTGGCAGCTGGATCAGTGGGCTGAGGCGATGCGGTGGGTTTTGTCTTGGGTGGAAATTTGTGAGCGTGATGGGCAAAGGTATGAGTCATTAAGCGAGCGTCTGAGGAATGCTGTGCACCAGGCTGGTGCGCGCAGAGGGCTGGCACTGAACACACGCAGGACTTATGCTGGGTGGGTGGTGCGGTATGGTACGGAGGTGGGTGATGCTAGGGAGATGCTGAATGAGGTGCGTGCGCGGGATTGGCTTAGTAGGTTGGTTACAGAAACGGCTATCAGTTTTGCTACGCAGAAGCAGGCATTGAATGCGTTGGTTTTCTTTTTTAAAGATGTTTGCGGTAGAGATGAGGTGGATTTGCAGGTGCGCATGAGGAAGCGTAGTGGTCACATTCCTGTGGTTTTGTCTAGGGTTGAGGTGTTGGAGTTGATTGAGAAAATTGAGCCTAAATATCGGCTAAAGACGCAGCTACAGTATGGAGCGGGTCTGAGATTACGGGAGCTTGTGGGCTTGCGGGTGAAGGATATAGATGTGGAGCGGGGTCAGGTGACGATCCGTGGAGGTAAAGGAAATAAGGATAGGGTTAGTCTGATCCCAGAGAGCTTGAAGGAGGATTTACTGGGGCAGCTGGGTCATTGCAGGAGGCTTTATGACGAAGATAGAGCTAGAGGAGCGGAGGGTGTGGCTATGCCGGGTGCTCTGGCGAGGAAGATGCCTAATGCGAGTAGGAGCTGGGAGTGGTTTTGGTTGTTTCCTAGTGAGCGTGAATCTAAGGATCCTGATAGTGGTGTGATGCGGAGACATCATGTGCATCCGAGTGTTTATGGTGAGGCGATAAGGAGAACGGTGAGGAAATTAAATATAAATAAGAGGGTTACTAGTCATGTGCTGAGACATAGTTTTGCTACTCATTTGTTGGAGGGTGGGACGGATATTAGATCGATCCAGAGGTTATTGGGGCATGCGGATGT
>CAKZMG010000345.1 GCA_937128235.1 uncultured Verrucomicrobiales bacterium | reverse complement strand
CTTATCAGTAGCATTAGCCATCCCATCAGCCATCATCAGAAACTTCTCCTCAGTCGTAGACCTAGAAAACTTCTCCAGATCCACATTCAGCTTCTTAAACGCAGCCACATAACTCTCCACCCCCTCCTCAGCCTGCACCCCATTCTTCACCATATCACTCCATGAATCATTCAACTTCTCCAGATCAGACCCAGCCAGCTTAGCAGCCACACCATACTTCCGCACCTGGTCAGCATCCATATCCACACGCAGACTTATCTTAGACACCCGGTCAAACTCCCCAAAAATCCCACTCACAAGACTCTTCACATTCCCCAACAGCATCGCACCCAGATTAGCAGCACCAAACGCATTACCAAGATTCAGCGCCTTCATCATCCCACCACCAAACTTCTTAGCATCACGCCTACTCTCAGTAAGCATCTTCTTAAAGCCCGCATTCTTACCACCTAAAATTACATCTACCCTACTCATAATATTATCAACCGTTTTACTTTAACCTTTAACCTTTAACCTTTAACCTTTCACCTTTCACCTTTCACCTGCGCCAACAGCGCACCTAAATCCCCAAATCCTCATCCGTATAACCCATCTCACGCATCTCCTCGATCAGCCCATCAGTCAGCAGAGTAAACTCCGCCCCATCCTGCTCAGCCCACGTAAGACGAGCCCACCCTATATCGCTAAACCTCATCCACCACGCCTCACCCATACTACACCCACACTCACGCATAGCCACACACACCATCACCACCAGCCAATGCACCTTCAGAGCCTTACCACCCTTACCATCCAGCAGCCTAGGCCCCAGCATCTCACCCTCCAGCCAGCTAAATAAATTCTCACGCTCACGCTCACGCCTGGACATCTTCCCATACCGCAGACCACGCCACCACGCACCCCACCGCTCCCACCGGGAACCACGGCCCAGAGCACCCCACCAGCTAGCATCATCACTAGAGCTCAGCAGCCTAGCCGCCATCACCACATCCAGATCATCCGCATACCCACCAGACAACACCGGACTATCTAGGATCAGCAGACCCAGCACATGCCTAAGCGTCAAATCAGAAAGGTGGTAGCCGTAACACGAACCACCACCCCCTGAAGACAACGCTACTATTAAACGTTCATCCATCATTAAATTACACACAACATAACAAAAATTAAGCATTCTGAACCACCAGCGCATCATGAACCTTCTTATGATACTCCAGCTCCAGCTTCACCATCATAGGCAGACCACCACTAGAGAATGCAGAAATATCCACATCACCAGTTATCACCCACCAGCGACCACCCGCACCATCCTCCAGCACAGCATCACCCTTATTAGGCACAGCCACAGCAGGATCCTTCTTCTTAACCTTAAAATCTCCAGACGCCACCAAATGATGCCCAGCCGTGCCTATATTATCGACATCCTGCCCACCATCCTTACTACGCACCATCTCAGCGCCCTCCTTCACGGACCACGTCTCACCAGACGGCACCAGATCGCCACCACTAAAAGTTGGAGCCGCACAGCTCTCATATTGCACACCCTGCTGAGCAGGAGTTATTTTCGGATTAAAATCAGCCATAACAATTATTTAATGTCAAAACCAACAACAACCCAAACCAACAACCCAAGATCATCAACCCCAGCATAAGTCCTATAAGCCCCATAAGACCTACCCCAACAATCCCAGAAATGGAAAATCCAGCCCCGCAATTATCACAAAAACCACCCACCACCCACAAAACAAAAGCCCCACAGCGTTCCCACCATGAGACTCTATATTATCCGCCGTGAGATAAACAGGTTGTTCGATTAAAGGTGATACGCGATAGGATTATTCATTCTCTTTAGGTTTTCTACGTCTAAACTCGACTCCTTTTATACGTTGACCTCCAGCTAGCCATATATGGGGAATCGTCACAGTTTCCCATCTCAGGGAATCTTGAACTCTACCTTCATCACCAGCTATAGGAAGTTCATCTTCTTCCAAGAATCGCCAACAAATCGAACAACACGACGCAGATCGACCGCTACGGACTTCAGCTAGTTTAGTTTTATTTTCTTCTGGCATAATATTTATTTGGTTTATTGACGCTCGCTATCAGCGGCATCTGGTCTAAGGACGTTCGCCTAAAATTTACCTCAGCACCCCCCTCACCGTAAAGGTCTCCTCATGCACCCACTGATCCCTCACCCACTGATCCGTCACCGGCTGGCCATCACGCTCCCAGCCACAGAACTTCACCTCCTGGGCACACTGATTAGCATGATCCCCCACACCATTCTTCAGCGCAGCCTCACTCATAATACCCCGCACAGCAGCGCACCA
>CAKZMG010000344.1 GCA_937128235.1 uncultured Verrucomicrobiales bacterium | reverse complement strand
TTAAATCAATGTTTATAAAAATATGATCGATTAGGTCATTTGTGAAATATTCGCTATGGTTTATGCATGAACACGATACTGATCATGCTGGTAGTGGTGGTGCTGATGTTTCTCATCGAGAGATTCTGGCCTGCGAATGATTTACCGAAAGTGAAACACTGGTGGCTGCGAGTGGTGCTGACAAATTTAGCACAGACTGGGATAGTGCTGATCGCTGGATTCACTGTGGACTTCTGGATGAGCGAGCGCGGATTAGACACGGCTTGGGCACTCAACAAGCATGTTTCACTCTTTTGGCAGGTGCTCATCGGTTACATCATGATCACGTTTATCTACTATTGGTGGCATCGCCTTAGACATAATTCCAAGTTCTTCTGGAGGCTCTGCCACCAATTGCATCACTCTCCTAGACGCATGGAAGTGCTCATGTCTTTCTACAAGCATCCAGTGGAAATTTCGCTCAATGCTATCCTGAGTTCTAGTATCATTTATCTACTGCTAGGCTGCTCCATAGAGGCTGCCGCACTCATCACTCTCGCTACTGGCGTGGCTGAGCTTTTCTATCACTGGGATGTGAAGACTCCAGTCTGGCTGGGACCATTCTTTCAGCGTCCAGAGTCTCACCGCGTGCATCACATGAGAAATCATCACACCAATAATTACTCTGACATTCCGCTCTGGGACATGCTCTTTGGCACCTATCAGAATCCTAAATCTAAGGTGAAGCAATGCGGATTCGATGCTGAGAAAGAGGCTAAATTCACCAAGATGCTCGCCTTCCAAGATGCGCATGATCCAGACACCGAGAAGAAATTATCACCCACGCATTTACTCCCCTCCTGCATCGGATGCTCTAAGCGCTGGGCATGTTTCGCATCACGTCAAAAACAATCTAACAAACTCGATCTACAACATGAAAACGAAACCATCTAACATTCTCTGTCTCGGGGTTTTTGCTCTCGGAAGCACCGCTATGGTCGGGCATCTCACAGGGATAAGAAGCCTAAAAAGTATAGGTCTCGCTACTGGAGTAGCTCCCTACACCAAGGTATTCTGCCAAGCTGAGTGCCTGGAAAGCGGAAAAACTTACGAGACTTTCGCTGCTGAATTTTCCATCCTCTATAGTAACGCAGATGGAACCAAAGCAGAGAAAAAACTTACCCCTAGCGAGTATCAGAAAATCCGTGGTCCATACAATCGCCGTAATGTTTACGGAGCTGTGATCGCCTACGGACCAGCACTCCCAGAGACGATCAGAAATGCCACCTTCAATTACGCTCTAACAGAACCTGGAACCATCGCGCAGGAGCTAGGCATACCCGCAGATGCTAGCGAGGTGAAAATCATCATCAATAGCAAGACCCGTGGATCTAATGCACGATGGAAACTTAACGGAAAATAACATGAAATTTCTAGAACAACACAGCCAATTCAGCGCGAGACAATTCATTGTGTTCCGTATCCTATTCGGCATTTACCTCACTTGGCATTTTGTGACGCTAGTCCCTTATGGAGTGGAGTTATTTAGCGATAACGGCATCTTAGGTGCAGCAGGCGTGAACCCTTTTCATGGCGCATGGCCAAACCCACTTTTCCTCAAAGGCTCTCATCAATGGATTACCCCTTGGCTTATCACAGCGGTGATGGCTTCGGTGAGTTTTACCTTTGGTTTTTTCAGGCGCACTACTTCACTATTTCTCTGCATCACGATGAGTTGCTTATTCACGGCAAACCCACTTGTCGCTAACCCTAGTCTCGGCTACATCGGGATGTTGCTCTTACTCTGCACGGTCATTCCTCCCATCACAAAAGACTGGAAAATGCCATACATGGCTTGCCTCACCGCATGGATTCTCCTCGCAGTTGGATACACATTTTCGGGTGTGCTTAAGCTAGGTAGCCCTAGTTGGCTAGATGGCTCTGCCCTACAACATCTGTTAGAAAATCCCCTCGCCCGCCCAGGCATGATCCGTGATCTCATGCTGAGTTTACCAGATGGATTCCTGTCCCTCATGACCTGGGGTGTGCTTCTGTTAGAGGTAAGTTTTTTACCACTCGCGCTTTTCAAGAAAACGCGTTTCTGGGCATGGTCGCTGATGTTACTCATGCATCTCGGCATCATGACAACGGTAGATTTTGCTGATCTCAGTCTCGGGATGGTGATGATTCATCTGTTCACCTTTCAGCGCAGCTGGCTACCTTCCAAGAGATCTAGCGGAGAAATGGAGCACGTTTTATTTATCGATGGCGAGTGCGCATTCTGCCAGAAATCTGCTCAAATCCTTACCTCTCTCGATAGCCACGCGGTGCTAAATTTCTCCACTCTTACTGGTGAAACTTCCGCTCTTATTCCAGCTAAATTTAACCACAGAGAAAAGCGCGCGGCAGTTCTGTTAGAAAACCCGAACACAGAAAACCAACGCACGTGGCAAGGAGCGGACGCCATTCTGAGATCGCTCTACCTCTGTGGTGGACCCTTCGCGCTACTCTGGATTTTAAGATTTATCCCAAGCTGGATGAAAGACGGCAGCTATTCCTTCATCGCTAAAAACCGCCTTCGTATTCCATTCATCAGCAACAGCTGCCCACTACTCACACCTGAACAACAACAGAAATATCTACCATGAAAATCACAAAGAAAATAATCAAATACGGCATCTACATCACCGCCGCGCTCGCGCTCATATCATCCTGTAATACCTCAGCCATCCACAATGGCAGAATCCCATTTGGTCTGATGGAGAAGCCTCCTTCTAAAAGATCTGCTCAGAAAAAACTTACCTCTGAGGTTCAGAAAATGGAGAAAATTTGCACCTATCATGTAGAGAAAAACCAGCACGAGCTCGCAACCTATAAATCTCAAATCCAACAGGGTGACGTCATCGCATTTTACATGAGTCACAAGGAAGCCTGGAAGTATTTGAAAAAAGGAACCATCCAGAAAGTCCCGTATGATTTATTCCGCTACGGACACCTCGCTCTCGTAGTTCCTGATTCTAAAAATAAACCAAAACTCCTACAGCTCGCCATGAAACAAGTCGCCAATATCGATGATGATCTCAACTACCTCAATGACAAAAACTGGGTCGTCTATCGCCCGCCATCGGTGAATCTAAAGAAACTCAGTGAGTTCACTCAGGCAGTCACCAATCCCGCTGATAAAGATTATGATTATTCCGGAGCGTTCGGCATCCATAATGCCAAGCATAAGCCACAAACGAAAGACGATCTATCAAAGGAATACACTTGCTGCACCTTACTTGTCGCAGCACTAAACTACGCTGGCTTCGAGCTCCACTCCACCCACCGCGGCGGAGTCATGGACATCGTCACCCCAAGACAAGTAGTGGAAAGCTGGGGATCTGTTAGGGAGTTAGAGGTATCTAAATAAAGATCTCATTGACAGAGAATGAGGAATAAAATATTTATATCAAAATGACAAACTATTATCCAAAGAAATGATCAAATTCTACATAATGTCGAAAACCTATAATTGTTATGGAGGTCATACGACGCTATCTCTAATTAGTGACTTCCTTCTTAAAGACGCGCCACACTTTGGTGATGCTATTAAGGAGATTACATTGACATTTCATTTTCCAAATGCAGGTCTCCCAAGAAAGACGCTGGAGTCATTATATGAGGATCATGATAACTTCCGATCGAATTTACCAAAAATCGTCTACAGGAGGTCTAGTGGCAAGCTTGTAATAGATGTATCGAGCGAACTTCTAGATAGTAGCAAATGGAAAGCATCCTCTCGTCTTTCTTTGCCATTATTCGTATCAGGGGTAGAAGAAGTTATCACAGCTTTATCCCTCATTAAAAAACGTATAAAAAAATCCGATGACTTTGACCTCGGTAGCTTCCTTACGCATTGTAAGACTGCACGAGAGCGCATCCCTAGTTCTGAAGATGAACTACAATTACTTTCCGAAGAATTGAAAGCAGTGGCAAAAGCACAAAGAGCCACCATGTCCCCATGGCAGAAGCTGGGAATCGATTGGGAAGACTACCACCCTAACGCTCGAAACGTCCTCGATAATCCTTTTTTCTGGGAAAGATCAAACGACTTTGCTCCTAACGGCAATGATACTGGGGCGGACATCCTTTCAGAATATATGAATTGGATCAAGCTTCACAAAGACGGCAAGCCTCTGGTATTTATTGAGCAGCTTGCTCGACAATGGGGATACGTTGACTTTGTTACAATGGATGAGGATCTCCGTGATGAAGCAGCGATTGGACTCGCTTTTGCTGATCTCAAACTACGAGCAATCTGTGATCCTGATGTGCGTGATTTAGCTTTGACAGCTATTGAACAGCAACGTAGTCGAGCACAAGAATCAACAGGATGGTCACACCGAGATGAGAAACTGAAGACACTAGATATACTCGAAACGAAGCTAAAACAGACGAAACCTATTTAAACCACAGAAATCAATAAACTCGACATACAAGTGACCTCAGTTAATGATTTTTCTATATTTACAGTATCCATTGCCTATATGAACGAACGCAGGGTGATTCTCAATAGCTGTCAGAAATATCATAACAATCTCTGTGCGCAATGAACCTACTTCTATCGAGAACTCATACCAGTATTCTATATCATCAAGATCAATATCTGGTATAAACCGAGCTAATATTTCACATTCAGATGCTAAATAAACCTCGAAATTTTTTACCCTAGATTGAATAGCTTCAAAAAAGGGATCAAACTCAGTGACATCATTCCCAATTAATAGATACTCTGATGAATAACTGTTTTCTGCTACCTCCCAACTTCTAGTTGCCTCCGGAGCGCAACTTTCCGATTTGAGTCTCCCCCACTTTAGACTTTCTTTATAAACTCTATAGCTGTTAGGAATTACTTCTCCTGACTCATCGGCATAGAATATTGTGCCGCATGAAGAACAGTGAGCCCGCGACTGCACAGACCATACCTCACTACTACAGATTGGGCACTTTCTCATCCAATGTTTTGAGGTGATCATGTTATCTGTATAGAGATTATAATTGAGCCAGCTCCTTAGCGTGTGTTAATGCAAGAACGTGTGTCGCGCCCTCTATCACATAATCTGAAAATATATGACCTCTTTTAAATGTAGAATCCGAGTCTCCATGAATACGAATAAAAGTAACATCACTTCCTACGTCCTTACTTGGCTTCCATTTTGCTACCGCCAAAGCAGCCCAGCGATACCAACCACCTTCATCACCAACTAATTTTTTTAGCCGTGATGTAACCTTTGACACATTTGTCGCCTGTAAAGTAGAAAACATCTTCACAGAACTCGCTAGTAACTGATTCAGTAGAACTGGCGGAACCTTTGACATAGTTTTATGAGCAAGATTGAGTTCTTCATAACAGCAGAGAGAAGACACTATGTAACACCTTTCTGCTTCTATGATACGAGCCAACTCTTGTGCCACAATACCTCCAAAGGAGACTCCTAGAACATCACAGTCCTGAGGATCTTTGATAAGTTTCTTGATTCGATAAGCATATTCTTGAACTGTCTGGTCATCTCCAGGATTGACCCACTCAATAAATTCGTAATTGGAAATAAGAGGCGTTAAACGTCTGTAAATCCTCCCTCCTGGAGTCATCCCACCTAGAAGGATTAGTTTACGTGACTTTTTCATCTCTTGATTTGCGTAACGGCACATTTTTTTTATTATCTTACTTCCTTCTCATTCCATAGCTAGGGTGTCGCTTATGATGACGAAGCACTAGCAACCTAATCCCGTAGGGAGTCTCTCTGTAAAGAAAATGATAGGGAAAATCTCGAATATTTGCTCGTCTGATAAACTCGTTTAGAGGTGGAAAATGCCTTGGTGATTTCAAAGCATGCTCAACGGTGTTCATAAAAGCTGAGTAAAATCTATCAGCTAAATGTTCGCCTGCTTCCTCAGTGTAATACCCTAAAATACCAGTAACATCACGCTGAACTAAGCGATGAAAAATGACGTATTCGTCCATTATCTACCTACTGCTTTTTTAAACTGCTCCATAGTCATACCTGATGAGGGATCAGCCTCAAGCTCTGCATCTCTGCGCATAGCTTCAGCAAGACCTTCATCTTCTTCATGAAGAACAGATGGAAGAGATTCTAACAGATGGAGGGCTAATTTAGCCCGTTGCTCATCAGGTAAAGTCATCGCATGATCTTCTATTTGGCTAAGTGTTTGCATTAAATAACTCTATGACAATTCAGAACAAAAATCAACTGGCTATTTTTAAAGATCCATTTGAATTCATGCAGAAGCTGGAAGCATCTGCCACATTAACTACATTGACTTAAGCCTCGCGGATCTGGCTGACTGCCTCACTCATATCTGGGGCTTTGAAGGTGGAGGAGCCGGCTACTAGGACGTTTGCGCCTGCTGCGGATGCTATGGCGGCGGTTTCTATGCCTATGCCTCCGTCCACTTCTATGTGGTAATTTAGCCCTCGGAGGTCTCGTAGAGTGGCGGCTTGTTCGACCTTTGGCATCACCTCTTTCATGAAGGACTGCCCACCGAACCCAGGAACCACGGTCATGCAGAGGAGGAGGTCTATCTGGTCTAGGTAGGGTAAAACGTCTTCCATCGGGGTGGCGGGATTTAGCGCTAGACCAGCCTTGCAGCCTGCATCGCGGATGGCTTTGAGTGTCTTGCTGACATCGTGCTCTGCTTCTATGTGGACGGTGATGAGATCTGAGCCAGCTTTGACGAACCTATCAATGTAATGATCTGGCTTAGCGATCATGAGGTGGACATCGAGGAAAATGTCATTGCTCTCACTCACCGCATTGATCATGTCTGGTCCGAAGGAAATGTTATCTACGAAATTGCCGTCCATGACATCTAGATGCATCCAGTCTGCCCCCGCCTGGATAGCGCGTGAGACCTCGGAAGTCACCTTACCCCAGTCAGCTGCGAGTAAGGAAGGAGCGATTATTTTATCTGTGTGTTGCCATTTTTTCATGGCTTAGGTGTAAACAATATGCCATGAGCCGCCAAGTCATTTCATGCTCTCTGTATGACACAAATGACAAAGCGACTAGTTGCGGACTACTTTCTTACAAGAGAGTATTTCCATTCAAGTAAATAGCTATGACTTCACAAGACAACATTCACCCAGAATTTTCTCGCCAACTAGGTAGAGAAGACAAGCAATCACTACTCGGTCAGCGAGGCGTGGTGCTGTGGCTGTGTGGTCTCTCTGGGTCTGGGAAATCCACGATGGCAAATGCTCTCGAACGCGCTCTCCACGATGAGGGAAAATATGCGGTCATCCTCGATGGCGATAATCTCCGCAGCGGTCTCAATGGTGATCTCGGCTTCAGCGATGAAGATAGACATGAGAACATCCGCCGCACTGCTGAGGTCGCGAAAATTCTCAGCAGTAATGGTGCCATCGTCATCCTCTCACTCATCACTCCCCAAGAAGAGAATAGAGCACAGGCTCGCGAGATCATCGGTGAGAGTTACCGGGAAATTTTCATTAAAGCAGACTTCGAGACCTGTCAGCAACGTGACGTAAAGGGGCTCTATGCAAAGCAAGCGAAGGGGGAAATCAAGAATTTCACCGGAGCAGGATCTAGTTTCCAAGAGCCAGTAAGCCCAGATCTAGTGATCGATACTGATGCTCTAACAGAAGCTGAATCCCTCCAGAAACTAATCGAATTTTATAGAAGCACAGACCATGGAAAATTATAATTTAACACACCTCAAGCAGCTAGAGTCGGAGGCGATCTTCGTCCTTAGAGAAGCTGCGGCACAGTTTGATACCCCCGCTCTCCTTTTCTCTGGAGGTAAGGATTCTATCGTGATGGCGTATCTTGCCTACAAGGCATTTTACCCAGCGAGGATTCCGTTTCCGCTGGTGCACATCGACACGGGTCACAACTTCGCGGAGTGCCTCACTTTCCGTGATGCATTTGTGGAGCAATATAAGGCTAAGCTGGTCGTTGGTAGCGTGCAGAAGTCTATCGATGACGGTACGGTGAAAGAAGAATCTGGTCTTAACGCCAGCAGAAACGCGCTCCAAACGGTGACTCTGTTAGATACCATCGAGGAACACGGATTCGATGCTGCGGGTGGTGGTGGTCGCCGTGATGAGGAGAAGGCTCGCGCTAAGGAACGCTTCTTTTCACACAGAAATGACTTCGGTGAATGGCAGCCTCAGAACCAACGCCCCGAGCTCTGGAACATTTTCAACGGCAGAAAACAACACGGTGAGCACTTCAGATTCTTCCCTATCTCTAACTGGACAGAAATGGACATTTGGCAATACATCAAAGCGGAAGAAATCGAGCTCCCATCACTCTATTTCGCACGTGAGCGAGAGGTAGTGGAGAGAGGCGGAACTTATCTCGAAGTAAACGAGCTCGTGCAGCCACGCGAAGGCGAAACGGTGCAGACACTCATGACAAGATTCCGCACCATGGGAGACGCCACCATCACGGGTGCTGTGCTTTCGGATGCTAATAATTTAGATGCAATCATCGAGGAAGTGGCTGCTGCCAGAGAAACTGAGCGCGGCAACCGAGCAGACGACAAACGCTCTGAAACCTCCATGGAAGATCGCAAAAAGGAAGGGTATTTTTAAGCGAAACAATCTCAAATCTTAAATCACAAATTTCAAATGAATAACTACCTAGACATGGATCTCCTCCGCCTCACCACTGCTGGAAGCGTGGATGACGGCAAGTCCACACTCATCGGCAGACTCCTCTACGACTCTAAGAACACCTTCGATGACCAGATGGAAGCTGTGGAGCAATCTTCTGCAAAACGCGGTGATGAAAACGTCAACCTCGCACTTCTAACAGATGGACTCAAGGCAGAGCGTGAGCAGGGCATCACCATCGATGTCGCCTACAGATACTTCGCTACCCCTAAGCGGAAATTTATCATCTCAGACACCCCTGGGCACATCCAATACACCAGAAATATGGTCACGGGTGCCTCCACTGCGAACCTCGCTATCATCCTAGTAGATGCGCGTCATGGGGTGATCGAGCAGACGATGCGTCATGCATTTATCGCTAGTCTTCTCCGCATTCAGCACATCGTGATCTGTGTGAACAAGATGGATCTCGTTGACTATTCTGAGCAAGCTTACAACAAGGTGGTAGCAGATTTTAAGCAGTTTGCATCCCGTCTTGAGAACGTGGTGGACGTGAGCTTCATCCCCATCAGCGCGCTCAAGGGTGACAATGTGGTGGACACTTCAGAAAACATGGATTGGTATAAAGGAGTCACACTTCTCTACCATCTGGAAACTGTCTATGTGGGCAACCAGGAGAACCATGTGGAAGCTCGTTTCCCTGTGCAGTGGGTGATCCGCCCGCAGTCAGATGAATTTCATGACTTCCGTGGATTCGCTGGTAGAATCGCTGGTGGAGTCTTTAAGCCTGGCGATGAAATCATCGTCCACCCATCTGGTTTCACTACTAAGATTAAGAAAATTTACGCTGCTGAAGAAGAAATCGAAAAGGCATTCAGCCCGCTTTCGGTCACGATGACTACGGAAGATGAAATCGATATTTCACGGGGCAACCTCATCTCAAAAGCCAACAATCTACCGAAAGTAGGGCAAGACATCGAGGCGATGATCTGCTGGTTCTCTGAGAGCAGCAAGCTGGCGAATAGAGCCAAGTACATCATCCGCCACACCTCTAATGAAGCTCGCGCAGTGGTCAAAGAAGTGAAATACAAAGTCAACATCAACACCCTTCATAAGGTGGAAGATGATAAGGATTTCAAGCTGAATGACATCGGAAAAATCACTCTCCGCACCTCGGCACCTATCATCTACGATAGCTACCGCAAGAACCGCACCACTGGTTCATTTATCCTCATCGACCCGCAGACCAATGAAACGATCGCTGCGGGAATGATCGTCTAACAGAAAAAACTCATGGAAGGCATTTGCTATCTAACAGGAGCAGGACCTGGTGACCCAGAACTGCTCACGCTCAAAGCGCACCGCTGTATTTTACAGGCGGATGTGCTGGTGTATGATGCTCTGGTGAATCCTGAAATCCTTACCTATGTGAAGGATGACTGCGAGATGATAGATGTAGGCAAGCGCGCGAAATGCCATACGATGAAGCAGGAAGACATCAACCAAGTTTTAGTGAAGCACACCAAGGCTGGTAAGACTGTTGTTAGGCTCAAGGGTGGTGACCCGATGATCTTTGGCAGGGCTGGTGAAGAGGCTGCTGAGCTGGCTAAGCATGGGCTAAATTTTGAAATCATCCCGGGAATTTCCTCAGCACTGGCAGGACCGGTCGCGGCGGGCATCCCCCTCACCCATCGGAATCACGGTGCACAGCTCACTATTTTCTCTGGGCATGAGTGCAACAAGGATCAGACAGGAGAAACCGCGCTGAACTACCAACAACTCGCGACTGCTCCTGGGACGAAGGTATTTCTCATGGGCGTGTCATCACTCCGCAAGATCACAGAAAAACTTACCTCTAATGGTGCGAGTCCAGACACCCCCATCGCCATGGTGCGCTGGGCGACGATGCCTGAGCAAAAAACTATCCGCGGAACACTATCCACTATTGCAGACATCGCAGAATCTACTAACTTTAGCTCGCCCGCAGTCGGCATCATCGGCTCGGTAGTGAACGAAATTGATAACATCGCGCTGACGCAAACTGCTGACAATTTTCAATCTCAAATTACAAATTTCAAATCATCTTCATCATGTCTTCACCCTTAGACCAAAATCAACAATCACTCCTAGAATCTCTAGCCTCCACACTCAGCCCTACTCAGGCGATCTGGGTAAGTGGATATACTGCGGCTTTAGGTGGAGGCGGAGGCTCTGCGCCAGCGGCTAAAAACATCACCGTTCTTTACGGCACCGAGTCAGGAAACTGCGAGATGCTTGCGGAGAAAGTGGTCAAGGCGGCTAAGAAAAACGGACACAAAGGCAAGCTCACGAACATGGCAGACATTTCTGCGAAGGATCTCGCTAAGTCAGAGACGCTCTTCGTGATCATCAGCACATGGGGCGATGGCGAGCCACCAGAGGCGGCAGAAACTTTCTACAATGAACTCATGACCGCGGGCGTAGATCTCAGCGGAGTTGATTTCTCAGTCTGTGCACTTGGAGATTCTTCTTATGAGAAATTCTGCCAGACAGGAATCGACATGGACCAACAGCTAGAGAAGCTCGGTGCGAAACGTATTGTTGACCGCACTGATTGCGATGTGGATTTCGATGAGCCATTTGAGAAATGGGAAGCATCACTCTGGAGTAAGTTAGGCGCATCATCCGCACCAGAAGCTGTCTCACTAAGCTCCAGCCCAGCTCCAGCCATCGCTTTTGATAAGAAAAACCCGTTCCCAGCGGAAGTTCTAGCGAATGTTGTTCTCAGCGGAGCGTGTTCTGCGAAGGAGACATTCCATGTAGAATTTTCACTCGAAGGCTCAGGCTTCGATTACCAGCCGGGCGATGTCCTCTGCGTGATTCCTCAGAACGCTGATGACACCGTTGCTAACATTTTAGCGGCTGTTAACATCACCGCGAGTGAGGAAGTAGAGCTTAAAAACGTAGGCAAAACCACACTCGGTGATGCTCTTAAAAACCACCTCGACATCACCGGCGTTTCTAAGAAAGTAGCGACTAACATTCAGGCTCTATCAGGATCTGAAAAGCTAGCTGACCTCATTGCAGGAAAGGCAGAAATGCTCTTCAAGGACTGGACGTATGGCAGAGAAATTATTGATCTGTTAGAATTTGTGGATCTCCCAGAAACGATGTCAGCTCAGCAGCTCGTGGATTGTTTCCGCGCGCTTCCGCCGAGACTTTACTCCATCGCATCTAGTCCTAAGGCTCATCCAGACGAAGTTCATCTTACGATAGCAGCAGTGCGCTACCAAACCTACGACAAGGAGCGCAAAGGTGTGGCATCCACTTATCTAGCAGATGACGCTAAGCCAGGAACCAAGGTGAATGTCTATCTTCACAAGAACAAAAATTTCCGTCTCCCAGAAAATGGCGACACCCCTATCATCATGGTGGGACCAGGAACGGGCATCGCCCCATTCCGTGCCTTCATCGAAGAGCGCGCGGAAACAGAAGCAAAGGGCGAGAGCTGGTTGTTCTTTGGAGATCAGAAATACAACGAAGATTTCCTCTACCAGCTAGAGATACAAGACCACCTCAAGTCAGGCGCACTCACCAAGCTCGATGTAGCATTCTCTCGTGACCAGCCAGAGAAAATCTACGTTCAGCACAAAATGGAAGAGTCTGCCGCTGAACTCTGGGCATGGCTCGAAAAAGGAGCACACTTCTACGTCTGTGGAGACGCCTCCCGCATGGCTAAGGATGTCCACGAAACCCTCCTAGACATCATTTCTAAGCAAGGCAACAAGACCCCAGAAGAAGCCACCGAATATCTAACAGCTCTCAAGAAAGACAAACGATATCAACGAGACGTTTATTGAGCCTTCGGCTCGTCAACGGTCAATAGACAATAGTCAACTGTCCAGTAAGATGAAACCGAACTAATTACCATTAATCATCTAAGAATGCTTTGCAACCTATTGACAATTGCCCATTGACCAATGACTGCACCACACTTCACCAGTTTAACAAAATTCTAACTTTATTTTCACCATACAAGCCACCATGCCCGATAAACAACTCCACCCAAACGAAGCGCTAAAAGAGAATAGTAATTTCCTCCGAGGCACGCTAGCAGAAGAACTCGCGGATACCTCCACAGGTGCTATCTCTGCGGACAATCAGCAGCTCAGTAAATTCCACGGAATGTATCTACAGGATGACCGTGATGTACGCGCGGATCGCCGCAAGCACAAGCTGGACAAAGCCTACAGCTTCCTCATTCGCGTACGTATGCCAGGAGGAGTGATCACTCCCGAGCAGTGGCTAAAAATGGATTACCTCTCAACCAACTACGCAAACGGAACGCTCAAGCTGACCACGCGCCAAGCATTCCAGCTTCACGGTGTGATTAAATTTAACCTCATCCCGACTCTACGTGAGATGAATAAAGTAGCGATGGACTGCATCGCTGCCTGTGGTGATGTGAACCGCAACATCATGTGTAATCCTAACCCGCACCTCTCTGAGGTCCATGCGGAAACTCTGGATCTTGCAGATAAAATCAGCGCCCATCTATTACCACAAACCGGTGCCTACCATGACCTTTTCCTCGAAGGAGAAAAGGTAGCTAGCTCGGAGCCTGAGGAAGAGAAAATCTATGGTAAAACTTATCTTCCGCGTAAATTTAAAATAGCCATCGCAGTGCCTCCATCAAACGATGTGGACATCTACGCGCACTGTCTCTCATTCATCGCCATTGTAGAAGATGAAAAAATCATCGGTTACAATGTATCAGTCGGTGGCGGAATGGGCATGACTCACGGAGCTGAGGATACGTTCCCGCGCCTCGCAGATGTCATCGGATTCTGCACACCAGAGCAGGCTGTAGATGTGGCTGAGAAAGTAGTCATCGTCCAGCGCGACTTCGGAAACCGTGAAGACCGTAAGCAATCACGCCTCAAATACACCGTTGAGAAAATGGGTGCAGATGGCTTCACCGCCAAGCTAGAGGAATACCTCGGCTACAAACTTCAGCCGGCAAAAGAATTTGAGTTCACCACTAACGGAGATCGCTTCGGCTGGTCTGAAAACGCAAATGGAAACTCTAACCTCAACCTCTTCATCCCTGGTGGACGCGTGCTAGACACAGCGGATTACCCGATGAAGACTGGTCTCAGAGAGATCGCTAAGGTGCTAGAAAATACCGATGGTGCAGACTACCGCCTCACCGCAAATCAGAACCTAGTCATCGCAAACCTTACCCCTGCTGAGCAAAAATTAATCGAACCTCTGTTAGAAAAATATGGTCTCACCAAGGCGTTAGATTCTTCTGCGCTCAGATTAAATTCCATCGCCTGTGTATCACTTCCTACTTGCGGGCTTGCGCTGGCTGAGGCGGAAAGATACCTGCCAGACCTCATCACAGATCTCGAAGATACCATCGAAAACTGCGGACTCCGCCACGATGCCATCACCATCCGCATGACGGGTTGCCCAAATGGATGCGGGCGTCCATTCATCGCAGAGATTGGCTTCGTAGGGAGAAATCCGGGTAAATATAATGTCTATCTTGGAGGAGGATTCTTTGGGCAGAGACTGAACAAAATTTATAAAGAATCCATTCCTGGGGAAGAAATCAAGCCACTCCTCACTCCAATCATCGAACGCTACGCAAAAGAAAGAAATGATGGCGAACGCTTCGGCGATTTTGTCATCAGAGCCGGCTATGTGAAAGCAACAACAGCAGGAAATAATTTCCACCAGCAATAAGCACTAAGTGGCACGACCGCCCCGGTCGTAGCCTCTAATTAACATGACCGAGACGGTCATGCCACAAATCAAATGACTACAACACCCGACATGCTTACAGCTTTCGAGAAAATGAAAGCACCGCAGCGCATTCAATGGCTCTATGAAGAATACGGCTCAAGGCTCGTGCTCTCATCTAGCTTTGGACTTCAGGCAGCCGTGATGTTAGACCTCGTCTCTAAGTATGCACCTGAGATTCCTGTGGTTTGGATAGATACTGGATACCTTTTCCCTGAGACCTACGAGTACGTGGAGCTACTGAAAGAAAAGCTCAATCTCAATCTCAAGGAATACCAACCACTACAAACTGCAGCCCGCCAAGAAGCGATTCACGGCAAGCTCTGGGAGCAGGGCGAAGAAGGCAACGCGCAATACGGCATCATCAATAAAGTAGAGCCAATGAACCGCGCTCTGAGAGAACTCAATACGGACGTCTGGCTCAGTGGTCTCCGCCGTTCACAATCTAGCACCCGGGTTGAGCGACCATTTCTAGAGCAACAGAAGAAGACGCTCAAGGTTTATCCTATCCTAGACTGGACTGACCCACAGGTACAACAATATTACCGGGACAACAACCTCCCTAAACACCCACTGGAAGCTAAAGGCTACAAGACCATGGGCGACTGGCACAGCACACAGCCAGTAGCAGAGGGCGAATCCGCAGAAGACTCCCGCTACGGAGGTAGCAAATACGAGTGCGGCCTTCACCTAGACTCAGGTGCTACGGACTTCCAGATTTAGTATTGATTTATTTTTCGGTGACTTTTACTCGGAGAAATTGCTTCGTGATTGTCATTGGTGTCAGTGATCGCCATTGGTAGGTAACGGTTCCATCCGCATTGTAGGTCTCAGAGACAAATGCTACCTTATCTGGGGCAGAGGTCCAGCCTACGAGGTCTTCAGAATACTCCACTGCTGTTGTTGCCATCTCAGCTTTTGGATTGATAGTGAAGGTAATGGTTAAGAAATCATCAACACCTACTGCTAACACACTTGTTTTTGGATCTCCTTCTAGGATGTAGTCCACGAGGTCTGCGATGCCATTGTTATTCGCATCAGCGGATGGATCAACTGGCAAATCTGGTACAATCTCTCCCTCACCTGGCGCTCCATTTACATGACATGAAGCTCGCCAGTTCTCAGCTAGAGAGTGATCAGGATTTGACGTAGGGTTCACTAATACAAGTGTGGAACCATCACCATCAGCACTCTCTGGCCATGGATAGTCATCATCATAGGCAAAGTTGAGCAGGATAGAACCAGCTTGAGTCAGGGTGATGGTCTCTCCACTATTACTAAGCTTTCCAGAAAAATTCCCTGCCACATTAACAGAATTTCCATACCGCGCTGCGAAGGCTAGGCTATTTCTCGCGAGAACAATACGCTCGCCAGCGGGCAATAAGGGATCGGCTAGAGTAGAGAAATCAAATCCAATTCCTTGCACTGAATCATCGAACACCAGACTGCTGAGATCTAATGTAGAAGTTCCAGTATTCAGTAGTTCAATAAACTCGAAATCATCATTATCAATAAATCCTGCTGCTTGCTCGGCGGCGGTGACTGCGGTTGGATTGTAGTTAAACTCACTGATCACAATGTTATTTGTGTTAGGGATATAACCTACTGAGAAGCTCGCCTCATTCAGTGCTGACCACTCATTGTTAGAAATTCTAACACGAGACTTTAATACCGTGGATGAGTTTAGAACCACAGCTGCGCCACCATAACTCTGAGCCGATCCAGATATTGCTCCACCTGAAAGGCGTGGGTCACTTCCATCTGTCGTGAAATAGATAGTACCTGATCCGTTGGGATTAGTCATGGAGATCTGGTCTCCGGGATTAATCACACCTCCATGCTGCGAATAGACCGGTGCATCTGTGTTTGGGTAGAGCCCTCTGGATCTCAGCTCACTTAGATAAGTGACCGAGCGAGCAGGAATCCAAGTATCCTTTCGATAAGCCACCTCTGGTAGCCAATCATCGATCGTGTTGTGTGGTGAGGATGCTATTTCGTCACCCCAACGAGCCGCTTCACAGTTCATGGCAGGTTCTAACATGTCTGCTGTTTCCTGTAAGAGTTGTTGCATACTTGCGGTGGTGTAAACGCCATCATTGAACATATGCTTGTGGACGTGATCGCCAAAGCGAAGTTTAAACTCAGCACTCTTACGCAGTCTGTCATAGATGATTCCTGGTGAGTTAGAACTACTTACACCAGTGCGATCTGCGCTATTAAATAGATAGTTTTCTGGATCCCAAATATAAAAAAGAAACGGCCCATTCGTGGTATCATTACGGTGCACATACCAGTTGTTGTGTGGCCAGTCGGCATTGCTGCCCCAGAAATTGGCAAACATATAATCAATAAACTGATCTTGGTCAATCTGGCTAATAATACTATTATGTTTAGTCGCATTATAAGCACCCGTATAGTTACCACACTCTGCCATGAGCGCATCCCATCGCGTTTTACTGCCTTGGAGAAGTTCCCCAGCAGTTTTAATCACTGTGTAGTCATCTTCACTACCTCCTTTATGCAGCTCCGCAAATTCCCCATCAGGTCGCTCATGGGTATTGTAAGGTCCCCAGTATTTTCCATTGATGTAGAGGTGCACCCAGTTAGAAGCAACGGTGAGATTTCCAGTGCGGGCATGTGCTATGGTCGCATAGTGAGTGCGTAATTGTAATGCGTTAGAGCGCGTTATCCCATCTCCACTGCCATCAGACTGAAAGGTCCAGGAATCAAAGTAGCTACCACGTAAAACAATATTTGAGACCTCTCCAGGACCAGTGGGACCCCATAGCGGATACTTAAATCGTGATGATCCATATGCTTTTCTGAATGCAAGGCGCATCGATTTCTTCCCCAAAGCTCTCGTTCTACTACCTGAGCCTTGAAGACGGAGCCCACCATCGACCTGATACCCCTGTGAGCCATCTGGATTAATCACTTCTACGGAACATCCTCGCTCCCAAGCTGATCCCTCTGATCGAGGGTTTCTATAAATCCCGTTGGTCCCCCACATTTCATCTATAGGCAAGACAACGGACATAGTAGGTAAGGTCAGTAGATCTGTAGCTAGGTTTGAGTAACGTGGATCATTCACTATATCCGGATCCATATCATAATCCCAAACTGATTCACCAGAGGTGTAGAGCGGTAAAGTGATCCCATCTGGGTTGAGTATGCCATTTTGAGTCAACACGTGCTGAGGATATAAGTAAGTAACGGTATCGATGTTTGTTGACTGATAATTTGCCTTTACCGCGATAGCTCGTAGCACCGTTGTTGTAGTGATTTGCACTGTCCCGCTTGGTGGAGTGTTGGCATCTGCAGGAAGGATCTGTGTTCCATTAGTAAGTGAAGGCTCTGATCCATCTGTGGTATAAATGATGGTGGCTCCTGGATCTGGGCAGGTGATCGTTTCAAGAAATGATAGATTATAAATACCTCTACCACGATTAAACCCCGTATCGCTCAGAAGCCCTTCAAAGGCATTCGCTCCATTAAGAGTTCCTGGTGTAGGTGTGGCAAAATACCCTGTAGTGCTAGCTGAGTTATCTGCTACTGTAGCTACTAGTTCACAGCGATACAGTGCGTCTGAGCTTGTAGAGTTAGCATTGAGTCCATGAATGGCTAGAACATTATTCGTCCCACTGACCAAGCTAGATTTCACATCTGTGACATCAAAATCCTCAAAGACAGTCGCTGATGCCTCAGGATTATTTCCTCCAGATGTACGGGAGTTCCAAGCGAGTGGTGCGGGTGCGTATGAGCTAGCATTTGCAGGAACTGCTCCATTGATAAAAGCGGCAAAGCCATCATCATACTTCATGCGCAAAGTGAGTGCTAAAATGTCCGCAGGATTCACTGTTACGTTTACTGGGATTCGGATATAGACTGATGGATTTTGAGAGTACATAGAAGCTTCTACATCCAGATTGATGTCACCTTGGAATCCATTGCCTCTCTCGTATCCTACCCCCTGCGTCCCTGCGAGCCATGATGATTCATCAAAGCCCGCCGCATTATTTCTCCACGTGGTTCCTACCAGATTATTGTAGGCAGCATCTGGCACTCGCGCCTTACACACGTCGTTCTCACCCACCAGCACCACTGTGCTAGAAGGAGTGGATGTGCCATACGTCACTCCTGCTTTCTGAGGAGGATAGCTCGGTGCAAATTCTGTTGTAGTAACATTTGTAGGAGAAATTAATGCAAGATATTCACCAGACTTAGAGAGGGAGAAATTAGTATGTAACTCCGATCCTGCTACACGGCGGTCTTTTGCAGAAGCAAAGACAACAATCAGCTGACCTGGCTGAAGTGTCACACTAGGGAACACCCACTTCGCTAAATCTCCATCATCATCGGTGAGTTTCCAGTTCTGGAGATTTAAAGCAGTGTTACCTGAGTTACGTATCTCTATCCAGTCCGAGGAGTCTCCATCCTCATCTAAGATGCTACCATTATTAGATGCAGCGAACTCTGAGATAACAGCCGTTGCCCACAATTGCTCGCTGGAGCACCATAGAAACACGAGTAGCACCAACAATTTATTGGTTGATTTGATTAAAAAGGGAGTCATGAAAAATCAACTTACAATAGAAACACCTACAATGCTCAGCATCATTTAGTGGTATTGTTTTCACACCTGTTTTAGGATTTAAACTTTTACTAAACTGGGTATGATCACCCAAGAACCGGGTTATAATGGCAAGAACACGAATGTGAGATCGCAATTATTCACGACAATGATGTTTTCAGCAAATGTAATCCTAGCTTGATCTGAGGGACTAAAAGGTGAATGATACTCATAGATGCAGCGAGATGATACAAATAGTGAGAACATCCTTAGTCAGTGTAAGGAAAGTGGACTCAGAAGGACTAAGGCACTGGAAGTGCTGGTGGAAACACTTTTAGAGAGAAACTCACCGATGACTCTGGCGGAGTTGACTGAGCATCCTAGCCTGGCGGAACTTTGTGATAGAGCTACGGTGTTTCGTTTGCTTCAGCGACTGATGGATAAGGGGATTATTCGTAGATTAGGGCTGCATGAGAGAGCTGCTTATTTTACGTTGTTGGTCCCTGGTAGGCATCAAGATTTTCTGATTTGCACGAAATGTGGGGATATAGAACCGATCAAAGCCCCCTGCCCAGTGCATAAGCTGGAGCGTGAAATCGCGGACTCCACGGGGTATGAGAATTTGTATCATGAGCTGGAGTTTTTTGGCACTTGTCCGCAGTGTTGTTAGATGATGAATGATGATCAATTAATCGATAACTTTGTTCAATTCCATGTGGTGGAGAAGAACTCATCGCCTCGGACACTAAGAAATTATACGCAGGCTTTAACGGCATTTCAGACTTTCTTGGGGGAGAAATTTCCTGGTTGGAAAAATTGTTTACCTGATGATTTCAGAGCGTATTTATTTCAATGCATGAAGGATGAAGTTTCTCGAGCTACGATAAGATTACGTTTTTCCGCTTTGCGATCATTTTATAAGTATCTGGTGCATCGGCATGGGCTGGCTAAATCGCCGCTTAATGATATTCAACTCCCTAAAGCGGAGAGAAAATTACCTGTGGTGTTAAATCAAAAACAGATTATTGAGCTGTTAGAAATACCACTTAAAATGGAGCTAGATAAGCAGGCTCCGAGCTGGATGCCGATGCGGGACACCGCTATTTTAGAATTATTTTACTCTACGGGAATGCGTCTTGCGGAGCTAGCTAGCCTAAATGTGGAGGACGTGGACACGCCAAATGATTGCGTGAAAGTGCTGGGTAAAGGCGGGAAAGAAAGGATTATCCCCATAGGATCATACGCGATGAAGGCGGTGCAGAAATACCGCAGTGAGGCAGAGCATTATGATGGCGCGTTGTTCATATCCAAGCTACGCAAGAGACTATCGACTCGTTCTATAGGTAAGCTTTTGCAGAAGTATCTAGCTGCAAGTAGTATCCCCTTTAATGTAACTCCGCATAAGCTCCGGCATTCATTCGCTACTCATCTGTTAGATAATGGAGCGGACTTGAGATCGGTGCAGTCACTTCTGGGACACGCCTCACTCTCTACTACTCAGATCTATACGCATGTGACGAAGGAGAGACTGAAAGATGCCTATGATAAGTCACACCCAAGGGCGAAATAGTGGATCTTAGAAATCTAGATAAATCTCAGTGCGGCGATTTGCTCTTCTTGCGCTTGGATCATCAGTGCCGTCTTCTTTGGTGTTTTCTGATCTGATTGGCTTACTAAATCCATGCGCCTCGGTAACTAGCTGATCAGCATTGATACCTTGAGTGGCGAGATACTCTTTTACCGCTATTGCGCGTTTTTCTGAGAGTCCTTGGTTGTATTGATCACTACCCTTTCCATCAGTGTGCCCAGATAGTCTAACTTTCTTTTTTTTGTCCAATTTGAGTAAGTTAGCAACAATATCTAGCTGCTTTTTAGTCCTGTCCGTTAGACCTTCAGAGTCGAACTCAAAGTAGATCACTAACATGTCTCCACCATCAGGATTCTTAATCAGTGGCGTGTAGTAAACATCTCCTCCTGCGATTCTTTTTGCATAGTCTTCAAGTAGTCTATCGAGATTAATTTCATTAATCTGCCATGGTGAATTGGCATTATCTCTAAGCGTATTCACTGAAAACTGCGCATCGCTGTCATCGCTGGCTTTCACATTCACGTAAAAAGCGGACATCTGCTCAGTCATACGCACCGCTTGGAGTGGTTTTTCTTCGTTTAATCGATAGGCTCCATCCTCGAAAAGAATGCATAGCCCTGCGATTTTTGCATCAGAGATAGCTCCATCATTCGCCATCATTCTGGCTTTCTCAAAGTTTTGACTTACCAGAGCTTTGAGGAAATTGTTAGAGAACACCAGCGAGTCTTTCGCTTCCAGTTCAGCATCACGTTTTTGGATCTGTTCAGCAGTGAGAGGGACACCATTTTCATCGATGTTTGAGAGAGGCAGCTTGACTTGGTCTATTTTCCATTTGCCGTCTTTTTGCCTGGTGGTTTGGAGGTGGATCTTGGAGAAATCACTGAGATGAAGTGCCCAGCGAGAAATTTTACCCGCCTTCACCTCACCTAAAAGCTCCATCGCTTTTTCCTCACGCAGTTTGATACGGTTTTCCTCGTAGAGCTTGTTGAGGTGTGCAAGTTGATCTGTATTTACTTTACCATTCCCTAGGATCTTAGCCAAATCTTGGATATCTCTCTCGGAATCGATCTGAGACATTTTCTTCATGACCTCAGCGACTAGTTCCTTAGGATCATCAAATTTCAAGTCCCCTAGCCCCTCTGCCACATCGTCCACCGTGGGCTTGACTACTTCTTTATCTGGAATATCAGTAGCTGGCTCTGGTTCAAGTTTTGGTTTGTCTGTAAGAGCTGGATTCCCGCTAGTGACATCACCGGAAACGGGTTTAGATTTATCATCAGCCTTATCTCCAGAATTAGAAAGATAGGAAAGCCCCATGTAAGTCCCTACTCCAAAGGTGACTGCGACGAGTCCGAAGATGACTGTTTTCGTTAGTGGTTGAGCTGGCATACTGTGTAAATCTGGAGCAGATAATGGTATTTATCTAGTAATATTAATGGAAATGTAAAATTACTCGGCAGAGCGACCTCTGGTAGTAGTTCCCAGCAGATCATCATTTGGCACCATGATGAAACCGCCATCTTGAGTCAACAGCTTAGTGGTGACAGGACCTACCCCTGCTACTTTTACTTCTTCTCCTTCGAAAATGATAGTAGTTCCTACTTTATAAACATCACGTGCATAGACTCCTGAGACTATCTGCCCAGCCATGCGCTTGAGACCTAGCCCAAGACAGATAGCAAGACCGAGACCGAGAGATGCTAGGATGATCTTCACTGAGGCATTTAGCAGCTCAGTCTCTATTCCAAGCTGGCTGAGAGCCACTGTGAGAACGAGGATGAAAATGAATCCGAAAAGAATGTTCGCAAGTGCTTTTGCATAATCTAGACCTAGGCTATCTAGCGTTTTATGCACCACGTTCTGCACCATATCAGCCACCATAAATCCTACGAGCATGATGATAGTAGCAATAAGCACCTTAGGAAGGAAGGCTACGATTTTATCAATAATGTTAGAGATGTCCTCGATGCCCATGTGATCTGCGGCATTCTTGAATACGAAGAGCAGCACTATCCAAAAAATGATTTTTGAGATGAGTTTACTTACCCCATCTTTGACACCTATTTTATGGAAGACTGCACCTACCCCTACTTTGTCTAGGAGTTCATTGAATTTGATTCCTTCTAAAAACTTACCCACACATTTTTTCAAAATGGTAGCAACAATAAATCCGACAAGCAGTATAGCTAGACCTATTACAATGTTTGGTAAGCCCTTAATAATGCTGTCTAACATCTTTTCAAATGGCCCGATCAGTTTATCAAGGAAGGATTGTGAGTCAGCTATGGTGTAATGGAATATACTTGTGTTCATGATTTATTTGTAAAGTTATGCTTTGTAGTTAATCTCTGTTCCGCCTATTACACACCCGAATGAGGCTCCTATTAGTCCGTGGATCGCAGTGCCGAAACTCATGAAAACGAATGTCGTGGTGTCTTTGGTAATGTTCTCAAACATTGCGCGATCAGCAATCCGCTCAATGCGCTCATGGTTCGCCTGGAGCTCGACATGCCAGCCAGCCTTTTGGAATAAGTCATTGATTTTTGCTTCTTCGACTTGGTATGTTTGGTCGTTAATCATTAATCGTTACCCTCCTTTGCGTATAATAGTTTAAATGAATCTAGTGCGCGGTATAGCCTCATCTTGGCTGCGGATAAACCTATTTCCATGACTTCAGAGATTTCTTGAATAGTCATCCCTGTAGTGAATTTCATGACGAGGATTTCGCGTTCTTTGTCCTTCATTTTATTCATAGAGTTCTCCACTTTCTCAGCTACTGCTGATGACTTAGGGGCATCCACATGACCTGCTTCTAGGTCTCCTACTTGCTTTTGGTAGGCTTCTTTTCCCTCTCGCTTTCTAGCTAGTTTTGAAATTCTATTTCGGCAGTAGTTCTGCACTATTTTATAAAGCCATGTCTTAAATGCAGAGCGACCTTCAAACTGATGGATCTTGTGAAACACTTGAATTAAAGCATCTTGAGTCACCTCTTCTGCATCTTGTTTTGAGCCGATGTATTTCGCACAGGTATTGTAAACTAGCCCTTCATATCTGCGGAGTAGCTCACGGTATGCTGTTAGGTCTGAAGGCAACTCCTTTTTACACAACGCGACTATCTCGGGATCGGATAATTCCTCCAATCCCTCAATGCGTCTAGATGCTAATCTTCTGAGTGCTTCAACCATAGTCAGGCTAACTTAAAAAAGTGTTTAATTTTCCTTTGCCGTAGCATGAACGATGAATCCTCTTTTAGCAAAAAAAAACTTACCTCAAGTGGTTTTACTTTGTCATTCATCGCTAGAGATTTTAGTCTCTACAGCATGTTCAACATCGTCATGGTTCATCCAGAAATCCCGCATAACACTGGAGCAGCTGGGAGATTAGCGCTCGCAACTGGTGCCACGCTTCATTTGATAGAACCACTTGGGTTTGAAATAAATGATAAGGCTGTGAAGCGTGCTGGGCTAGATTACTGGAAGGATGTCTCGGTGAAAACGTGGCGTTCTTGGGAGGAATTTGAAGAAAATCTGGCTGATGATGCGCGTTTATTCATGCTCACTACGAAGTCTGATCAGCCTTACTGGGATAAGAAATTCATTGCTGGAGACTACTTAGTATTTGGCAGAGAGACTAAAGGACTGGACGAAGACCTGATTAAAAAATATGGCGAGAACGCGATCACCATTCCTATGACTTCTGGTAGCACACGCAGTTTAAATTTAGCTACAAGCATTGGTATTGTATTGTACGAAGCTGTGCGGCAGGTCTCATAGTGAGAAGCTATTATTTCTTCATCAAAGACTCTAACTTTTTCTTCAGTTCCTGTGCAGCTTGCAATGAAAGCTCCACTTGCCCGGGCGTGATGTAACCACTCACTGACTCATGAGGGTATGCCATGGCTGGGTGCTGCCAGATTCCATCATTTTCTCGCCAGCTAATCTCGTCATTGATGGAGAAATCTCCGCCGGCACGAATGATAACCTGGCTCACCAGTTCCTCCCCTTTTTCTCTGAGGTTGAGTTTATTCCCATTGTATTTCTTAGGCAGAAAAACGAACCGGAGCGTGTGAGAAAAACTTTTCTCACCCGCCAGACTCTTGATCACTGAGGTAGGAATTGCAAGCTGTGCGGACTTAGCTACTGGGTTAGATTCATCCAGCTCGATGATGACGGCTGTGACTTTTTCTTCATCGCCGCCTCTGATGTCATAGTATCCCAGCGTCATTCCATAGCTAGGACTGAGCTTGGTGGTCAGGTAATTATTAATTCCCAGTGAGCTAGAAATCTGGCGGAGAAAATAATCCGAATTCTCATCTTTTGATAACAGGATTTTCTCCATATCATCCTTCATACCAGCCTTATCAAAGGTTTGCGAAACTCTGAATTTTGCTACATCAGCTTTATCTTCCTCAGCGGCTCTGAAATTAATATTACTAGTAACCACACCCACGCCTAAACCGATGGGGATGAGCATGAGTATCCATAGAAATTTCTTAGCACTCTTCGCGTCTTGAGCATCTTGCGCTTCTTCTGGAGTCATTATGTTTTATCCTTCAAGTGTGGAAATGACCTCTTTAGCGGCTCTGAGGTGACAACCTGGCTCCCCGAGCTGAGCTACGGCTTCTGCCATTTCAGATTTTACTTTATCAGTATGCTTGGAGTCGGTGATGAACTTCACCAGCGCTTCTTTGATATGGATAGGGTCTGCCTCGCCCTGGATGAACTCTTCCACTACTTTCTTCCCAGCTAGTATGTTCACTAGCCCGATGTGTTCTATCTTGACTAACATTTTACCTAGCAGATAGGTAGGAAGAGCTATCTTATAAACGAGACAGTACGGCAGACCATACCATGCCGCTTCTAGGGTGGCTGTGCCACTGGCAATGACTCCACAATGCGCTCGCTGCATGAGCTTGTGGCTTCCGCCATCTGCACGGCTGGTGATCTGAATAAAATCTCCACCGTGCTTATTTTTATCGATAATTTTCTGCATCAGTTCAGCCAGTTTCTCAGAGGCTGCTGGGGCTTGAAATCTCAAGTCCTTATTTTCATTATGCATCCTCCGTGCTGCATCCACCATTACGGGGAAGAGCTTAGCTATTTCGCGTTCACGGCTGCCAGGAAATAGCCCAACAAGATTCTTATCTCGAATGACCTCTATTTTATTCTCTACTAACTCATCAACGATGGGATGCCCCACAAATGTAGTGGAGAGCCCCGAGTCCTCATAGAGTTTCTTCTCAAATGGGAGAATGCAGAGCATCTTGTCGAGAATGGCTGCCATTTTTGGGATGCGCCCTTTATTCCATGCCCAGACTTGCGGGCTAACGTAGTAGATGATTTTAATGCCTGGTATAGCATCACGAGCCTCACGCACCGCTTTAGCCATGCGCAGATTATAGCCTGGGTAGTCTATCAGAATCAGCGCATCTGGCTGTACTTCCTTTAGCTCCGCGAGCATGGAAATGAACTGTTTCTTAAACCAGCGGTAGTGCTTCAGCACCTCCACCACTCCCATGACGGCGGCTTGCTCGACCCAATCGCGGAGGTTTTCGCCTCCAGCTTCTTTCATTTCTGGACCACCAGCTCCGTAAAATTCCACCTCAGCCATCTCAGACTTGATGGCGTGCATCAGCTCAGCTCCATGGGTATCCCCACTCACTTCGCCTGAGATCAGGTAGATCTTCTTAGCACTCATTTATCTGGTGTAGAGCATTCTAGCAGAAAGCTCAACGGAATTATTTCTCAATTTCAGCCCCTTTTGTAAGGACGTTTGCGATGGCACTTTTGTCATATTTCACAAAGACTCCTTCTGAAAGTCTGAGTGAAACAGTGGTGTCGCTCACTGCGTTCACAGTGGCATGCATACCACCGATGGTGACTACATTGTCGCCTTTTTTAAGGCTAGCTTGGCGCTCACGCAGAGCCTTAGCGCGCTTCTGCTGTGGGCGAATCATCACCACCCACATGATGACGAAAAGAAGAATGAATGGCACGAACTGTGCTATGCTTGCCGCGCCTTTGTTAGCTAATATTTCAAATGTAATCATGGTATTATTCTTGGTTGTATCGTTTTATAAATTCTGACTTGAAGGTCGAGAATGTGCCATTTTCTATAGCCGTTCTCGCTCGCTCCATGAGACGTAGATAGAAATGCAGATTGTGGAAAGAAAGCAACCTCAAAGCTAACATTTCCTTCGCTCTCCATAGGTGACGAATGTAACTCCGTGAGAACCGCGCCACACTGGGGTGCGTGGTCTCAGTGAGCGGGCGTTTATCCATTTCAAATTCTTTATTTTTGATATGAATGGGTCCCTCATCGGTGAAGGCTAGTCCATGACGTGCCACACGTGTAGGCATCACACAGTCAAACATATCCACACCCCGCGCGATCATTTCTAGCATCTGTGGAGGTGTGCCTAGTCCCATCGCATATCTGGGCTTATCTTCTGGCAGAAATGGCACCGCATTCTCGATAGCGCGGATCATTTCGTGCTCTGGCTCGCCTACGGAAATACCGCCCACAGCATAGCCATCGAAGCCCAGCTCTACCAGCTCTCGTGCGGACTGCTCACGCATCTCAGCATAGATACTCCCCTGCACGATCCCGAAATGCATCTGCCTGCCAGTGCCAGACCTCGGCTCATGCTGCGCGACCCATTCCTTGCAGCGTTTCGCCCATCGGGTAGTGAGGGCGAGCGATTCTAGCGCGTATTTTTCCTCGCACGGATAGGGCGGGCATTCATCAAACAACATTGCGATATCGCTGCCCAGCGTAGCCTGAATCTCCATGCTGACTTCTGGCGAGAGCATCATTTTAGAGCCATCTAAGTGATTTTGAAACCTTACCCCCTCTTCAGTGATTTTACGTAGTTTAGCAAGCGACCAAACCTGAAATCCTCCAGAATCCGTCAGAATAGGCATATCCCAATCAATAAACTCATGCAGCCCACCAAACTCCCTAATCACCTCTAGCCCTGGTCTTAAATTCAAATGATAGGTGTTCCCCAAGATAATCTGTGACCCCATCGCCACTAGGTCATCTGGGTGAAGGGTCTTCACTGAGCCCTGCGTCCCGACTGGCATGAAGATGGGTGTCTCCACCACTCCATGCGCTGTTGTGAGCCTTCCGCGCCGAGCTTTTGTTTCCGAATCTGTTTTTATTAGTTCAAACACTAAGTGCTAGTTACACAGGAATCTTGCCATTGAACAGCCACATTTACAGAATCCTCTAAATTTTGAGTATTTAGAGTAATTTTTCTTTCTCTCTCCGCTCAGTTTCACTAGTCTATTGCCAATAAATTAATCATTATGCCTAGAATCATCATCTCAGAGCCGGGTAAAACACCTCAGCCATATCGCCTCAAAACTGACCGCATCGTCACTAAGATAGGTCGCGGTAGCGATAACGACATCCTTATCACTACAGGTTCCGCTTCCACTAATCATTGCAAAATGAAACGAGTAGAAGGTGGATTCATTCTGGTAGATAACAATTCAACCAATGGCATCAAACATGAGGACACTCAATACTCGATCATCGATCTCATAGATGGAATAACTGTGCAAATCGGCGATGATATTGATATGGAATTCACGCTGAGTGATGAAGAGAAAGAAACTCTCGCTCTTGAGGATTTTGAGCCACAGCAGAAAGCTAGTTTTCCTAAATCTAAGCAAAAAAAAGAAGCTAAGCCAGCTGATGACGAGGAAGAAGACGATGTAGTGCTAGAAGAAGCTAAATCATCTGCGAAGAAATCATCTTCGGACGATGAAAAAAAACCTAAGAAAAAACTAAAAACGGACTCGGATAAGCCAGTGGTTTCTAACAGACCAGTCAGCACAAAGTCTAACTCTGGTCTTAGCTTCATCATTTTCATGGTTCTCGCCATACTCTTCTTTGTAGGAGGACTAGCTGCTAGACATTACCAAGACCACAAAACTTTTATTTTCTCTAAGTAGTTTAAGGGAGACTGGTTCTCACCTTCGCTCACCTATGATCTGGATCTATTTTTTATAATAGCTCAGAGCATTGCGTATTCCTTTCGCTTTCTGGAGAGTTTCTTCATATTCCGCAGATGCATCTGAGTCTGCTACTATGCCAGCACCCACATGGTAGTGAAGCTCATCAGCATCACGCACCAATGTACGGATCACAATGTTAAACTGGCTCACTTGGTTGAATCCAACGTATCCAACTGCCCCTGTGTAAAGCCCTCGATCTTCACTTTCTAGCTCGGCGATTATTTCCATAGCGCGTCTCTTTGGTGCGCCAGTGATACTTCCTCCTGGGAAACATTTTTCTAGAGCCTGCCAGTGATCTACCTCACTTCTAAGTTCTCCACTCACTTTAGAAACTAGATGATAGACATGCTCCAGCTTTTCTAGTTGCAGCATTTCATCCACCTCCACACTCCCATATTCACAGACCTGCCCTAGATCATTTCTTTCTAAATCTGTGATCATCACCAGTTCAGATCTTTCCTTAGCTGATGCTAAAAGCTCTTTAGCTGATGCTTCATCTCGCTTGCTATCCTTAAACCTCGGACGCGTCCCTTTGATCGGACGAGTTTCTATTTTTCTAGCATCCATCTTTAAAAACGTCTCAGGTGAAGACGATAGTATTTCTCTATCTTGTAAATTTAAATACGCAGACATGGGAGCGGGCGCCATTTTTCTCAATGACTCGTAGAGCGAAAACAATGATCCAGATCTGACTTTCGCACTAAATTTCTGAGTAAGATTCACCTGATAGATATCCCCAGCGCGAATATATTCCTGCACGCGTTGCACGCCTGATAAGTAGTCTTCTTTACTCGTATGCGCGGTGAACTCACTCACCTCAAAATCTAACAATTTATAATCTAACAATTTTTTAGAAAGATCGCCAACTTCATACCACTTCTGTTTAGCGTGATCGAAATACAGACAAGATTCATAAATGCCGAAGCAAAACGCTCCATTGTAATCCACCCATCCAAATGCTCCACCGAGCGGAAATTTAGAGAACTTATCTGAGCTAGCAGAAGAACTAGAATATTTCGCCATGATTGACCTAAGCTCTGTAAAATCACATTCCTCACCATTGATTACTTTCACAGGATCAGCCACGATAATAGAGACTGGGTCTTGGTAGTTTTCAGGTAAATTTCCCGAGCTATCAAAAAATATCAAGCCTTCTAGGTGCGACAATTTCTGCGCAACCTCCACTGGCTGCATCCTCAAATCTATCTCTCTACAAGTAAGTTTCTTCATCAATCCTTACTTCTGTTAGAATCGCTCAGGATTCTGCTCTTTATCGTAATCTATCCTGTCTGCTAGATTCCTCGCTTTGACTCGATGATCCCGTTTAGCTCTGCGCTCCACTAGTATCTGACGTTTCTTTTGTCTCTTCTTAAGCTCTTCTATCTCTTCTTCTAATTTCAGGAAACTTTCATACCTCCCTACATCTAGACTCCCATCTTCCACAGAGGCTCGGATTGCGCATCCCTTGTCAGTTCCGTGCTTGCAATCATGGAATTTACACTCACTCGCAACCTCCTCCACATCCGCAAAACTCTCTCGCATAGTGGTCTCATCCGTCCACATCTGCACCTCTCGGATGCCTGGATTATCGATAAGAATCCCACCATCATCTAGCACCATCAGCTCTCGGGCTGTTGTGGTATGTCTGCCTTTGCCTGTGAGTTCATTGACCTCACTCGTCCATTGCCATTCTTCGCCCAGCAGCTGATTCACTAGAGTAGATTTTCCCACTCCGCTTGAGCCAACGAGCGTGATACTCACTCCTTTCTTGAGGTAAGTTTTTAGCACCTCCAGACCTTCATTTCTCGCGGCACTCGTGATATACACATCCGCATCTTTATTGAGTTCGGAAATTTCAGCTCGCGCTTCTTCATTCACTTCATCCGGGAACAGATCGCTTTTATTCACTAATACCACAGCCTTAGCTCGGCTCCTCTCAGTGAGCATAAAATAACGTTCCATCCTACGTGGATTAAAATCTGATCCAGCATCAGTGACTATAACGACTACGCTCACATTGGCAGCCATCACTTGTTCTTCACTACTCTTTCCAGGAAGCTTTCTAGAGAAACAAGTCTGTCTTGTGAGTCTGTGGCGAATCACTGTCTCGCCATCATCTTTTCCTATATCTAGCGCCACCCAGTCACCCACAGCGGGGAGCTCAGCATCGCACGCGGCATCATGGTAAACCTTCCCTCCCATGATGACTTCTAGCTCCTCACCTCCTTCAAGTAAGGCTCCATAAGTGATTTTATTATCCCTTATCAGCCGTGCTGGAACCCACCCCTTAGCTGCTAAGGGCTTAAACTCTGCGGCAAAGTCCGCATTCCATCCTAGATCTTCTAAGGTCATCTGAACAAACTCTAACCTACTCCGCTGAAAAAACAATAGATTCTACAGCCTCAGCTAACTTAGTCCTCTGTAGCTTCCCCATCTCATTGCGCGGAAATTCAGTGATGATCACAGGCTTTTCTAATCTCTCTAATCCTGACCAACTCAGCCTCGTGATAAGTCCGGCATTTTCGGCATGGTCAACAACTGGAAATAGCCTAGCTCCTCTCCGCTCATCAGGTAATGAGATGAGGTATGCTTCGATCTTCAGCTGACCAGACAGCCTATTTTCCAACGCCGACACATCTACTAATTCACCTAGAATTTTCACCTGCTGATCTCTCCTACTTAAAAATTTCAACTTAGTAGCACCTTCCTTTTCTAACAGATCTACATGATCGCTTGTAGTGAACCAGCCATCTTTTTTCGGATCAGTAAATACTCGACCTTCTGAGCGATCATTTAGATAGCCCTCAAACAAGCACTCGCCCTTCACCTCAAGCATCCCCTCGCTATCTAGCCTCACCTGCCAGCCATCGATCAAAGGCAGATAGCCATTATCATCGTCAGCCTCAGACACAATACTAGTTGCAATTTGTGAGCCAGTCTCAGTCATCCCATAGCTTTCTTGGATGTTCCAACCAAGCTTCACTGCCCGATCACGCACATCAGAACCTAATTGCCCCCCTCCAACCACAGTTACCCTAACACATTCAGGACAACTTAGCTCTTCACCCACTATATCTACAACTTGAGTAGGAACTAACGACAACACGCTAACATTTTCCCTAGTCAGAAATTCCACACAAGCACAAGCTGACCACTTCTCTCTGTATTGAGCAAGAACTGAACCACTCGTGATAGCTCGTGCAATTACTCCAAAGCCACCAACATGATATTGAGGTAAGGCTAACCCCAAAACATCATTCATCGTAATACCGAGATGCGTATTCACTAATTGGGCGTGCTTGATCAATGCTGATTTACGATGCACGACCCATTTAGACACCCCCGAGCTGCCTGAAGTTTCGAAAATAAGATGGGAGTGAAGTGAATCCCTCAACACTCTGGGAAAATCTAATAGATTCGATTCATCAATCAAAGTAACTCCATTTACTGCTGATAATGAATAGGATTCATCATTTTCTAAAACCTGCCTCCATCTGGCAGAATCATTGTCTAACTCACTTTTCATACTGATACCGTATCAAACAAAAAAGCCAATAAGCAATCAAGCTTATTGGCTTTAGAAAAAATTGTTAGTTACCGCATCTACTACTTAGATATTATGTTTTTCTCTTTAAGTGTGATCTGATCATTTGGATACACCTTCTCTACCATGTGTGCTGGGATCTTCATGTTGTATTTATAAACTTTCCCGTTTCTGAGAAGTTCAACACGATTTTGTGCAGCAAACGTAGAAGGTCCAGCTTGAGATACAACGTCAATCAATCTCAACCCAGGACGATATGGCTGTGGTCCTGGACGACCTACCTGACCAGAAACCGTGAGAAATCTAACAGTTTTACCACAACCTATATGTGTGTGTCCAGATAGATGTATCACCGTCAACACAGGCTGCGTAAATATACGCGCCTCTTTGTATGCTGAGTCTATAATTTTAGCTATCGCCCTAGGCTCTTTCCCAGCAACTTTGATTGGCGATTTTGCTAAATAAGGGAGTAATAAATTACCCTCTTTCGTAACCACATAATGACCATTCACTTGCGCCTGTTCCTCTTGAGGAACACCTTTAATTGTGATAAGCAAGGTATCACCCTTAACCGCTTTCGTTTCTCCTGCTACTGTAGCTTGTGCCACAGCAGCAAGAAGAATTGAAATGACAGTGAGAAATCTCATGATTTAACTTCAGTAGGTATTATCTACCTCTCCAATTTTTCTCTCTCAGAGTAATTTGGTCATTAGGATATACCTTTTCAACCATATGAGCCGGGATTTTCATATTATATTTATAAACTTTCCCATTTCTAAGAAGCTCAACACGATTCTGAGCTGCAAAGGTAGAAGGTCCAGCTGCTGAAACCACATCGATCAATCTCATTCCAGGGCGGTACTGCTGAGGTCCAGGGCGTCCTACCTGACCTGAAACTGTTAGAAATTTTTGAAGTTTATGAGTTGTGTCCAGTTCTTCCTTTTTCGCTAAAGCCTTTTGCTCATTTGCACTCTGTATGGAGATATTCGGTGTTGTGTAAATCTGAGCATTTTTATACGCGGCTTCAATACGTCTTGCCAGAGACGCAGTCGTCAATCCTCTTGTGCTAATCGGAGTGCTCGACAAATACGGTAAATGTATTCTGTTTGACTTAGACACTTCATAATTACCGTTAATTTGATTCTGCTCTTCCTGAGGAACACCTTTTATCATGATGGTGAGCGTGTCACCACTCTTGATTGCTGCTTGAGCAAAAGATGCTATCATTAATGTTAATAGTAGTATTAATTTCATAATTTTATTATATATATTTTGTATTATTGGTTTTTATTAGTAGAGATCATCATCATTCGTAGCATCGGGCTTCGGTGATCTCTTTTCGGTTGCTTGCGGGGTTTCTACCGCGTTAGCAGATGTTTTATCTCTATCTATCTCTGATGGAGCATAGTAGGTGTAGTAACTTGTGTAGTACTGGTATTGACTATCACTTCTTACATCAACGTTGTTGAGAACAACACCTAGAACAGTTCCGCCAACATTCTCGACAGCTTGCTTCACTCTCATGAGCATGTTTCTAGGAAGTTTACGATGCTGCACAACGATCATTGTAAGATCTACTTCTGAAGCAAGAACGGATGCGTCACTCACACCAAGGATAGGTGGAGAGTCAATAAGCACTAAGTCAAAGCGCTGCTTAACATCTTGCACCATCTCAGACATTCTTCTTGAGTTCAAGATTCCAGCTGCATCAGCAGGCAAGATACCAGAAGGCATGAAGAAGAGGTTATCCACTGGTGTCTGAAGAATCACATCTTCAAGCATTAGATCAGTGGTAAGATAGTTAGTTAGTCCAACAGTATTATTGATATCAAAGAAAGTATGCAGTCTAGGACGTCTCAAGTCCGCATCAATCATAAGTGTGGAATATCCACCCTGGGCACAGATATAGGCTAGATTCACCATAGTAGTTGATTTACCTTCACCCGCACCACCAGATACTACCGTGATAGCATTATCATCAGGGTTCTTTCTGTTGAACTCAATGTTAGTTCTTAAAATTCTGTATGCTTCTGCATCTGGGCTTGCACCTGCTTGCTTGTGTAGGACTCCTACATCTCTAGGAACAACCGCTAGCACAGGAACCTGTAAGTATCTCTCAACATCTTCAAGCGACTTCACTGAAGTATCCATGAATTCTAGAGCAAATGCGATACCAATACCGAAGATTAAGCCAGCCACTGCACCGAGAGCCATGTTGAGCGTCCAGTTTGGAGAAACATAATCTTCTACTTCTGGTGTGGTTGCGTTTTTATGGAAGAATAGAGGATCACCCTCTAAGTTTTCTCCCAGAAGTTCAGTAAACTCAGCTTGCTTAATCGCATCCAAAATAGCCAGTTCTCTCTCGTAATCTTCTCTTACTTTTCCGAATCTTGTTTTTTCTTCCGCAGACACCATCAAGTCATTCACCTCATTGTCTGTATCCAAACGAAGTTTCTCAACGTTTTGATTAAATACTACTAAATCTTCAGCCAGCTTCTTCCTCACGTTTACTACGGTTCTAGACAGCCTTTCTTCTATCTCCTTAATGCTTACGTTTAAGCTTTTGATCTTACTGTGATTCATGCCTAGACCACTTGCCAAAGAAGCACTTTTACCTCTTTTCAACTCACTCAATTGGTCATAATCAGCTTTCAAAACAGCAGCTTCAGACCTGCCAGAAGCAATCAACGTTACCATTAAATCCTCATCATTTAGTCCGCTCAGAGAATTAACAAATGATTCTAGCTGATCTTTACTTCTCTTAGCTTCCTCAAAAGCTTGGGTAGCTCTTGAGTGCTCATTAACATCTGAATCTCTACCTGCATAAAATCTACCATCTTTACCATGATATGGTATCTTCAGTTTTTTTGACAAAGCATACAGTCTCGTTCTGTGATCTTCAACTTTGTCTTCTTGAACCCTCCTTTTGTCTTTAAATTCATTAATTGACTCAAGTCTTCGCTTATCCAATCTATCAGTTCTTCTCTGACCATAAGATTTAGCCACCTGGTCTGCAATCAATTTGACATCTTCTCTTTTTCCATGCCTTACTGATATTTCTATAAGGTCTGTGCCTCTTTCTTGCTTGGTGTTTACAATTCCTGATAGAACTCCCAATGCTAGTTTTTCACTCATCCCCCAACGCCTTGAAAGCTTTAGCTGATCATTTACTTTCTTTAGTGTTTCTTCAGATTTAATAATAGCAAATTGAGTCTGCAAAAATTGACGTGTCATTCGTGCTCTACTCTCACCACCAACACGGAGTGCATCAGTTTTAGCACCGTAAGGATTAATCTCCACTACTACTTTACTCTCATACATTTTAGGCATTACGTAGGTAATGACAGCAGCAGTCAGTAGAACGAGTAAGAACGTTAAAATGATCATACCGTATCTATTTTTTACTACCTGCCAGTAGTCTATAGCGTGTAGGTTTGCCTCACTTGCATTGATGTTATTGTTTGTTTGCATTATGTTAATAGTTAGTGTCTAGGGATGATTTTAAAGTATGATAGTTTAGTCATAAAAAAGCCTTCACTATGTATTGACACAGTGAAGGCTGAAACGTTCAGATATTTCGATAGTTTTTTAGAATGCGTAGTTCACACCTACCTCATAGCGATTACGGTCGTAATCTCTGTTAGGAATAACAGTTGCATCTGAAGTTGTGTGGTTCGCAGATGCTCTGAGTGATAGCGCATCATTGATTTTGTAAGTAGCACCTACATAGATATTAAAGAGATCCCAGTCACCATCAGGTAGAGCAGTGGCATCCTTGTAATCTGACATTGTGTAGTTTCCACCTATAGTGAGTGTAACCTGTGGAGAGAGCGTGTAATCTGCCGCTGCACCAATACGAAGGGATGTTTTATCTTCATATCTGTCACCACCGAATACAGTATCTGTGTCTTCTTGAGAGTA
>CAKZMG010000343.1 GCA_937128235.1 uncultured Verrucomicrobiales bacterium | reverse complement strand
AAAGAAGGCTTAATTAGCTCTCTTTCACCGTTTTAATACAAAAGCGACTCAGTTCATTCTGAGTCGCTTTTTTGTGCTTAGATATTGAGGGCGCTCTACGGTTTCTTTTTTTACAAAAGTCCCCGTAGAATGGTGCTAGATTTGCTACAGTCCTGGGAAATGCTGGCCAGCTTCTTTCAGTGTGGTTGAGGAGAGTTCTGCCACTAGTTTAAAGTCTATTGGGGCAGTTTTCTTGAGGTTGGCTTGGAGTGTAATTTTGTATTTACCAGCCTTGAGTTTTTCATTTATTTCGAATATCTGGAAGTCACCTGTTTTATTGTTAGATATGATTTTGTCATTTATGAGAAGGCTATAGTTTATCACATGCTCGTGTTGAGTATCAGTGGTCATGATGACGACTTGTGTAAGTGTGTCGTCTTCTCTTACTACGAGGTCTAGCATCTCTTTCTGAAGATTCTTTGCGTCAGGTGCTGGAGCTGGATTGGTATCCTGTGGTGAGCGGTCCCCTTTCGTTTCTATTACTAGATCATCGATGAGGAAGCCGCCGTCATCTGGTGTGGCGCTAGAAAATCGAAGGGTTCTATAGTCACTACCTTCTAGTTTGAATTCTAGCTTGTCGCTAAACTTGTCTGTAGGCACCTTGAAAGATCTCATTAGCTGTCTCCATTCGTCTCCTTGCTTGACCGCGATGACAACTTTTGAGTGTTTTGCTTTAGAGAGGCGTTTTAGTTTAAAGCTGATAGATGTGATTTGGTTTGCTTGCACCTTCTCGTTGAATGATAGATCGATGTATTTATCGTCACCACCATGTAGTTTTAAGCTTCCAGGTTTCTTATCGACTGAAAGCTTGCTGATGGAGGCAGAGTTCTCCATGGATTGATATTCGCCTAGAGCGCACTTCAACTTAGTGAAAGACGCCTGTGGATATTGACTGAAGTCGTCGGCTAGTGCGGAAGACGTAGCTATTGCCGAGGTAACTAGACTAATGGTTAGTATGTTTTTCATGTGTATGAGATTTATGAAGTTCGTGAAATACTGTCAATATTAGACACAATACTTTAGGTGAAACTCTAAAATATTATTGAGGTTGTTAACCTGTTTTGTTTGATACTATCGTAGTGGATGACTTTAGTGCTGACAGTGTATTAAGATTACACTTTTTATGTTTTGGTGATATGGTATTTGATTTCTTATGAATATGATTAGTCAGTTGTTATGCAATCTACTTTGTCTTGGGTTATTCAGCTCTTGTGTGCCTCAGCAAAATGAGTCTCCCGAAACAGTTGCTTCTAAAAATGCATGGAAAGTAAGTAAAGATCTTAAAGTTGTCAGAGAGTTTGAAGGAGAGGTAAGAGGGATTACATTTTATAATCAGCCATTTGTCTACTCTTGGGAATTTGCTGAAAATGATGGGCGTAAGGTCGACAGCTGGGTTGGCTGTGATGGTGATGAACCTGCTTATGTTGTGAAGTCAGTTTCTCTCACGTTGAATGGAGTTTTCATACACATTCCGTATGAAGCATTTATGGATTTTGGGGATCCTAATATAGGTAATAAACCTTATGTTATGGCTTCTAAGGAACAGTTTTCTATGTTCTTTTCTCTGTCTGATGGGGGCGGTTCTGCTAGAGTTAGGTTAGACTTTAAAGATGGTCGTTATGTCGGTAGAACGATTGATTTACATTAAGAAGTTAATCCTTTTTATGTCCTACTAAATTACTATAATAAAACTACAATGCTTTCACATCCATCACCTAAATTCTTCAGGCAACTATTGTTATTTGGATTCATCGTTTGGATCTCTACTTACATTGTTACGTATACTGACTACGATGTGAAATCACGGGATGAGTTGGTGGCGCTAGACTGGAACGGCTTTGGATCAACATTATCTGAAACCGCTTTTTGGGTTCTTCTAGGAGCTAAGGAAATTTTATTTGGCGTAGGTCTGATGGCGATGCTTATGTTTCGAGGTTGGGGGAGGTTCTTGATACTAGGATCATTATTGATAGAGTTTTTATCTACATCATTTATGGGTTTGATCGTGTTTACAGGGCCTATGGACATGCTGTGTCTGCTATATTGGGTGTTGGTATGGATTCCTCTTGTGCTTTCTTTCTTCGAGCCCTGCAGCAGCTATTTTAATAGATCAAAAAAAGCATAAATTATTGCCAAAGTAGTTTGTGGATGTTAAGTGTTCATTTGTTCACGAAAGACAATTGAATAGAAAATGCTTAGTTTATTAAAGATACAGAATTTGG
>CAKZMG010000342.1 GCA_937128235.1 uncultured Verrucomicrobiales bacterium | reverse complement strand
CTAAATCCCAATCTAACAGCCACATAAGCCACTGCCACTACACCCAACAACACAGCCCACAATCTCCACCTATTCCGTGAACTCTTCAACACCTTCACCTCCACCAGTTGCGCCATGTTAGACTCTGTTAGAGCTCCCAGTTGCCTCTCCTGCTCACCAGCCACCACACGCAGCTCATCACGCTCCACATCCATCCGCTCCACAGCCACCTGCACACGCTCCAGCTCAGCATCCACCAGCTTTAAATTCCTCTCTGACACCACCAACCGCTCAGCTATCTCAAATCCATAAGCCTCCGCAGCCTTCAGATCATCACTCATATCACTCACCGCCTGGCGCAGATTCCCAGCCTCTACAGACCCAGCCTCTAAACCAAGATTGAACGCATCATCCACCCGATCCTTCACATCAGCCTGAGACTCCTGCGCATTATCCAACACACGCTTCAGATTGTTAGATGACTCTGTTAGATCCTCCACATCACCACGCACCACCTCTACCGCCGCAACAGACTGCGCCACATCAGCCTTCGCCTGCTCCACAGGCAAAGCCCTAGGAACAACCACCGCCACCGGAAGCTTACTAGCACAGCTAGCGAGAATTATTGTTAATATAAATGTTAAAAACCTCATATTACCCTAATGAAATTTTAAGATTCCCCCCGTCATTCCAGACCTCCCCGGCATTAGCTGGGTCAGCTGCTGGAATACCTGATAAAACGAGTTTTTGAATTTCCACTTTGCCATCAGTGGATATACCCAGAATTTCTGCCACAGAGCCTACAATATTTTCACCGTCAGCTGCCGTGGTTTTATAGCCAATCTCAAATCTATTTCCATCAGCTACACCACGATGTTGCATCACCCAGTGTCTACCATCACCAGCAGATTCTTGCCCAGTCATAACGATTGCAGTTCCGACGCCTCCGCCATTTTGCGCCGCTATTTGTAGCACTCCGTCTTTGCCACCGTCTCCCTCTTGAATAAGACAAGTCTGATGAGCCGCCACTGGTCTATGTAAACCTATAACTTTTGTTTTCCCTATACCCCCAGAAGGTTCTAGCGGCTTATGAATCTTGAAATTTTTAGTAGCGTTATCAATGGTGAAAATATAGTTTACACCGTTCAGCCCAAAACCGCTACAGAAAGCAAAGCCATCAAGACTAACATCCTGTCCAAAGCTCCAATGATGAGTTGATGACTCCTGAACACCATACCACGCGTCTTTTCCGACTCCAGCTTCGATATAGAATTGCATTTCCCCTTGGTCAGCTTCGAACTCCACACGAATGACATCCTCATCCCCCCACCATGCATGAAAGTTGTTAGCTAAACCAATAGCAGCATCACCATGAGCCTCTGACCACCCACCAGATTCTAAAAAATTACCAAACAGAAATTGATCACCACCGTCTTGATCAGTCTTACCATCGAGCCGAGATTCAACCCTCAGAGTATCACCTTGATGACCGACCACCACAGCAGACAGATTATCTATCCGACCATGCAGCACACCATCCGCAGAACCACGAGCCTCAGTCTCCGCCACCAGATCCGCAGCATCCACACCACCACCAGCATTACCAGCCACCCACACCAGCAGATCATTAAGGCTACCACCAGCGAACCCCGCTATCGCCACACCATCATAAGCCGTCACCACACTACTCAGCACAGGACTAGGAGG
>CAKZMG010000341.1 GCA_937128235.1 uncultured Verrucomicrobiales bacterium | reverse complement strand
GCCTCAGACAAATCTAGCCACACTACAGGTCAAATCCTCTACCCAGATGGAGGTTATGTCCACTTTGACAGATCCTATGGCGCTGTCGAAAAAGCTTAAATTTATACCTTCTAACACTTTAATAAAAGTCGCAATTATGAAATTTCTCATCTATCTAACAGCACTAGCTTCTACAGCACTAGCACAGCAAAAGCATACTCAACACGTGGAACTCACAGGCAAGGAAACTGACGCCCAGAAGCTCGAACTAGCCTCTAACATCCTGCCTCACCCACGTCAGATAGCCTATCACAAAGAAGAATTCATAGGCTTCATCCACTTCGGCCCAAACACCTTTACTGGTAAAGAATGGGGCAATGGTAAGGAAGATCCCGCGGTCTTTGCACCAAAATCTGTCGATACAGACAACTGGTGTGAGAACATGAAAAATGCAGGCATGACCAAGGTCATCGTCACCGTAAAACACCATGATGGCTACAACACTTGGCAGACACGCTACAACGACAAGTTCTCAATCAAAAAGTCACCATGGAAAGATGGTAAAGGCGACATTCTCAGAGAGCTAAGTGACTCGTGTAAAAAATACGACCTCAAACTCGGCGTCTATCTTTCACCTGCCGACCTTTTCCAGATCGAAAGCAAAGATGGTCTCTACGGCAACCTCTCTAAAAAAGTCAAATCCACTATTCCTACTGACCCTACCACATTTAAAACTGACCCAATTAAACGCAGAGACTCCCCAGGTCACACTGACACATTTGAGGCAGAAGTAGACGACTACAACCGCTACTTCATGAACCAACTCTACGAGATCCTCACAGAGTATGGCACTATCCACGAAGTGTGGTTCGACGGAGCTCACCCTAAGCGCAAAGGTGGCCAAACTTATGATAAGCCAGCTTGGTTTAAAATGATCCGCAAGCTCCAGCCACAAGCAGTCATCTTCGGTGGCCCAGACGTCCGTTGGTGTGGAAACGAAGCTGGTCGCACCCGTAAAGATGAATGGAACATTCTCAATATGGCTGACCTTACTACGCTCTCTGGTCTAGACCGCACAGATCAAGACCTCGGCTCTGACCAAAAAGTCATCGCAGATAAATTCACTGTTTATGGCAAAACCTACCCAGCTAAATACCTCAACTACTTCATCTCAGAAGTAGACACCTCACTACGCCACGGTTGGTTCTGGAGAGACGACACATCCCAGCACGTCAAAAGCACAGACTGGGCATTCGATTGTTACGAGCGCTGCGTAGGAGGAAACGCTGTTTTCTTACTCAACATCCCACCTACTCGTGA
>CAKZMG010000340.1 GCA_937128235.1 uncultured Verrucomicrobiales bacterium | reverse complement strand
GCACACTGATTAGCATGATCCCCCACACCATTCTTCAGCGCAGCCTCACTCATAATACCCCGCACAGCAGCGCACCACCGCTCATGCCTCCTCACCTGCTCATCCACCTCACCATCATGCACCTTACTAGCCACCACCACACGCACATCACAGCTATTAGCACCATCCACCTCTAAGAAATTACTAGCCACCACCACCACATAACTAGACCGAGCACGCACCTGCTTCATCACGTCATCCTCAGCATCCACCTCACCAAAAATCAACGGAATCCCACGCACACTAACATGCACCTTAGCACCATCCAGCCCCTCACCAGCCACAGCATAATCCTCAAACAACCTCACCAAATCACGCTCCACAGCACGCTCAAACAACACACCACCATTTAAAATCTCCAAATCATCATAAACACTCATACCAAAACCCGCATGTCATAATCACAACCCCAGAACCTAAAACCTAAAACCTAAAACATAACCACCTAACACCCGCCACCAGCCCCTCACCTCCGCCACTTACGACGCACCATATGACTAACACTCCGCTCCAACTTCCCAGCCCTTAATCTCACCGCCAACTCACCAAACCTCAACACCCTATTCTGACTCGCACCATGCTTACTAGTATTACTAAGCTGGAGATAAGGATTTAACTTCTTACGCGTCATATCCTTAAAGATACCACTGCCACCACCCTCCGCAGCACTCACCCACGCAGGCAACCTCGGCCGCCTCTTTAAACCCCTAGCAGCCACCCACCACCCACGCTTCAGCTGGCCCACCTTCTTCACCTGACTCCTCTTATAAGCATTCAGCACAGGACCATTCGTCACTATCTGCTCCACACCACCACGCCTAACACGCCCACGCCTATTCCTCCGCCTCCTATGATGACTCGGATCGAACTGACCCACCACACCACTAGCATACGTCCCCAGACCATAAGCATAAAGCAACCTCTGCACCTCAGGCACATTACCCTTACGTGCCGCCTTACTAAACCCCTTAGCAGCATCCTCACCACCAGTCTGCTCACGGATCATACCCGCAAGACTAGCACTAGTCACATACACACCACCTATATCACCACGCACAGCATTCACACCCATCCGCTTCTGCACTGCCCAGCTCTGCCCCACTCTCATACTACCATCAGTGGGCGGAGTCAGCTTAGTCACAGTCTCCACCAGGAAACTAGCCTCCTCCCTAAGCACCACACCCAACGCCACACCCATCACAGACGCCTTCTTCACCAGCCAGCTATCCAGCCCCATCGTATCCACATCACCACTAATCATATCATCACCACCTACCTAAAACCTAAAACATAACCACCTAACACTGAGCCAAAAGCTCACACCGAACCAACATCCAACTTCCACTCCACCCCCGCATCATGCTCCACCACAGCATCCACCCTATACACCCGCGCACCACTCACACGCCTCACCAGCATACCCACCTCAGGCACCAGCCCCACAGCAGACGCAGCCTCATACCTCACCCGCACCTGGCCATCACTCTCCACCGTCTGACCACCCTCCATCAGACCTCGGCGCTCACTCACACCACTCATCACACCCTCCACCTCATACCTACTATTATCATCAGCGCAGAACTCCAGCGCCTCCGCATACAGCTCATCTCGCAGACTACTCCCCATCTCACGCACCCGCATCATATTAGCCTTCAAACTCATTACTCCACACCCTCCTCACGTTCATACTTAACCAGCACCAGCTTCGCCTGCATCAGCTTCTTATCCAGCCCACACCGTATCTCACGCTGCTCAGCACTCAGATCCTGCCGAGCACTCAGCACATCCCACTGCCCCTGCAGCCTCTTCACCTGCAACCTCTGTTTTAAAATTCTCGATTTCATATCATTATAAATTAAAATAAAAAAAGTGGCGGCCAACACGTCCTCCGCACCAACCGCCACCTTGCTATTTGTAGTAGAAAAATTATTTACTTTTTACCGCCTGGCTTCACCGCAGCACCCAGACCCTTAGGCCTCTCCTGAGTCTTCTCCTGAGTCTTAACCTCAGACTTAACCTTAGGAAGATCACCCTGCTCCGCAGACTTCTCAGTCTCAGTCTCAGTCTCAGTCTCAGTCTCAACATCAGAATCAGAATCAGGATCAGGATCAGGAATCCCCACAGGTAAAACACCCGCAGCCTCAGCCCTCGCCATAGCAGCCTCATACTCAGCCACAGCCACCACCTTCGCAGCAGCAGCCTCAGCCTCAGCCTCAGCACTAACCAGCTCAGCAGACTTCTCAGAAGCCACCGCCTCAGCCGCCTTCGCAGCCTCCGCAGCATCCTCCGCAGCCTTCACCTTCTTAGCAGCAGCATCAGCCTGAGCATTACTAGCATCATGATTAGCCACACGCACCAGCACAGTCTTACCACCCTGGTGACGATACCAGCTTGTCACGCCTTCCTTTTGTTTATTAAAAGCACGCTCAGCCTCACCCGCATCCGTAGAACACGAATGAGACACAGCAGAGAGACCGCCAATCAGAGAAATAACACTATGTATATTCATTATGAAAAAAGTTTATTGTTAGAAATTGTTAGACCGACTAAGCAGAAGCAATCTTCTGAA
>CAKZMG010000339.1 GCA_937128235.1 uncultured Verrucomicrobiales bacterium | reverse complement strand
TGATTCTGTATGTATATGAGTGATTTATGTAGAAATTATGAATCTACAATGTCATCACACGCAAGTTAGCATGGGAATTAGGTGCTGGCAATGAGAAAAGGAGGTTGTGCAGTGGTGGCAATAGGTGCATGGTTTGACCATGAAGAATATGAGGGAGAGAATACTAGGTATGATGAAGAGCGGGAACTATCAGCCGATGAATAAATCGGAATTTTCTAAGGCTCTAAATGTCCCTAGTCATGAGCGAGCAGCTATGCGAGCGGCGCTCAATAAGCTAGAGCGCAAAGGTGTGATAGTAGCTGGAAAGAAGCGGAGGTATGTCATAGCGACGCCTGGAGCAAAGGTGAAAGCCCCTGGTCGTGGTGGTGCTAGGAACGGGACTGGTGGAGTGATGGTTGGTGTGCTGAAATTCCAGAACGGTGGGAATGCTTGGTTTTATCCTGACCTAAAGAATGAAGACAATATTGCTGCAGGACTGAATGTTGATCAATTTGATAGAGTATTCGTGCTGAGTTACGATACTGGTCTGGCTCTGGATGGAGACCGAGTTAGTGTGAATGTTAAGTTACCAAAATCAACCCAAGAGGAACCCCCAAGCACGAAGTATAAGGGGAAGAATTTTAAGGGTAAAAAAGGGGGCAAATTTCAAAAAGGTAAAGGTGGCAAAGGAAAAGGGGGAAGACGGAGTAGGTTCGATGATGAGGCTAAGGGTAAGGTTATCGATGTTATTGAGAGGGTGAGTAATGTTGTTTTAGGCACATTTAGAGTGAGAGGAAAGTTCCGTTATGTTGAGCCAGATTTCAAAGGATTCCAGAGACCATTGGAGCTTGAGGGTGAGGAAATGGGAGCCAAGAGTGGGCAGAAAGTGGTGGCAGAGTTAATACGCTGGGAAAGTAAATCAGCACCGCCATTTGGGAAAATCACGAAGGTGCTAGGCTGGCCAGAAGATCCCGGAGTGGATATAGAAAGTGTGATCAGTAAGCATAGTCTCAGAGCTGGATTCCCAGGTGATGTGAAGGCCGAGGCAGTGAAGCTACTAGCATCACTTCAAGGCGGTGCTAAAAACTCTAAGAAGACCGAAGATGGTGAGGAAAGCCCAGTTATTAATGTTTCTGCTGAAGAGCTAAAGAGGCGTGAGGACTGGCGAGATGAGTTAGTGATCACTGTTGACCCTGATGATGCTAAGGACTTTGACGATGCGATAGCGGTCAAAAAGATCAAGGGTGGCGGTTATGAACTGGCGGTGCACATTGCTGATGTTTCACACTATATAAAGCCAGGAAGTGCGCTAGATGAGGAGGCTGTGCAGAGAGGAAATAGTACTTATCTCGTGGATCGAGTGTTGCCAATGTTGCCGTTCCAGATTTCTAACAATATTTGTAGTTTGCGTCCAAAGGTGGATCGCTTGACGAAGTGTGCGGTGATGACATTTGATAAGAATGGAACCCGTTTATCATCGAGATTCTGTGATGCGGTTATTCATAGCAAGGCCAGACTCGCTTATGAACAGGCTCAGGTCTTGTTAGGCTTGCCGATTGAAAATGCGGATAAAATAAAAGTTCCTAAACTAGCGAAGGAGATTGTTGATGGCTTGAAATTAACTTGGGAGCTAGCCAGTATTCTACGCAAGAGACGCTTTGCGGATGGAGCTTTGGATCTTGAGTTTGAGGAGACTAAGATTGTGCTCGATGATAAATTGAAAGCTGTGGATGTGGTCGCAGTCGTGCATAATGAGAGTCATCAGATGGTGGAAGAGTGCATGCTGGCGGCGAATGAAGCCGTAGCTGTGGCTCTGAAAATGAATAGGAAAAGTGCGATTTACCGAATCCACGAAGATCCAGATTTCGATAAACTCAATGAGTTCGCGGAAAAAGCGAGAGCCCAAGGATACAGGGTGGGTGACTTAACCAACAAGAAGCATATCCAAGAATTATTAGATAAGGTGAAGGGGACGACGAATGAGGAGAGCATCAAGATCGGGTTATTAAAAAGTCTAAAACGCGCGGCTTACAGCACAGATGCATTTGGGCATTATGGTTTAGCTAAAATGGACTACTGCCATTTCACTAGTCCTATCAGAAGATACGC
>CAKZMG010000338.1 GCA_937128235.1 uncultured Verrucomicrobiales bacterium | reverse complement strand
TTATAAATTCTACCTTTCTCGTGTGCGTGCCAGCCTCCGATGAAATCTGTGATGTAGATGCTGCCATCGTAGCCATATTCGACATCAGTTGTGGCTGCTCCAGTATTGAAGTCAGCAGGGTTTACGAATTTCATCGCTGCTCCATCGTTCTCGATATCGAAGCTGCGGATCAAGCTATGAGATGCGCCGCCTCGGTAGTCTGAAACGAGAAACTTCCCTTTGAAATCAGGATGGGCTCCCACGCCTGGATCGTAGGTTAGCCCACTGGGACCAGAGGTGTAGTTGGCGAGTGGAGGAATGATGTAGGAGGGTTGGTCACTATTTTCTGGTTGCCACATTTTCTCTGCCATCCAGCGATTGATAGGATGCTTCTCTAGGTCGATGGTGCGGTGGAAGCTGTGTAGGATTTGGTGTCCCATGCGCCAACCTGAGTCTGCTTGATCCACGATGTATACGACGCGTGCTTTGTCGCCTTGGTCAGAGTTATTATCGACTGTGATGCCATTACCGAACTCATCGAAAGCGATTTCCTTTGGGTTACGCAAACCGGTGTGGATGACTTCCATGTTAGAGCCATCAGGATCAAATCTAATGATGGCTCCTTGACCTGGCAGCACCCACTGTTTGCCTTCTTTGGTTTTGATGTTTAGCCCGCGATCACCGACTGTGGCGTAGATGCGACCATCGGGTGCGAATGCGAAGCCATTGAGATCATGCCCAGAGAATGAGACACGCGTCCCGAAGCCTTCTTGCAGTGACTTTCGCTCATCTGAAACTCCATCGCCATCTTTATCGCGTAGTGCCCAGATGTGCGGGATGCATGCGAAGTAGGTGGTGCCATTGTAGCTGAAGATTCCAGCGGCAGTTCCATCTAGTGGCTTGTTGAATCCTTCTGCGAAGATGTTGAATGCATCATGTGTGCCATCATTGTTAGAGTCTGTTAGGCGGCGGATTTTTTCAGAATATCTGGTGTAGTGTTCTGGCTTTATGCGATCATAATATTTCTCGTAGAGCTTGAGACGATCTGCTGTGGTCTGGCTGGCGATGTCTTCTTTGATCCAGAATCTACGTTGGCGGTTATCATCGATGCCGCGCTCGTTCATGAATCTAAATGACTCGGTAATAAGAATATTTCCCTGCTCATCTATTGTGAGAGCGGTGGGGGATGTGATGCCGTGTGACTTATTGTCAGCTACAATGGTGAGTTTTGAGTCCTGTGGGATTTTTACCTGCGGGAGAGCTTCGCTAGAGGTAAGTTTTTGAGCGTGCGCACTGGTCAGAGTGGTCAGTGTGATGAGAGTTGAAAAAAGGATGATTTTTTTGATCATGATAATTTTTTATTTACTAGGTTCAGTGCGGAAGTCACCGCCCAGGGCTAGGTGGAGATCGATGCGGTTTTGGATTCTGTTGTTGCGGAGATTGATGAGAGCTGCGCGGGCATTGTTCGCTCTGCGCTGGGATTCTAGAATTTCTAGGATGCCAGAATTTTCAATTCCTTCTGAGTAGTCAAGCTCAGCGGATCGCTCAGCAAAAGTAGCTTGCTTGCTTTCTTTGATGAGGAAGAGTTCTTGTTGCTTCAGAGAGGTGTCACGGGCGATGGCATTTTCAACTTCACGGAAGGCGCGGATGGCGGCATTTGAGTAGTCGTAGATGGCAGCTTTGTTTCTAGCAAGAGTCGCATCGGCATTCGCCTTGAGTGTGCCACCATCATAGATTCTCTGTGAGAGTGACGCGCCAATGTTCGCTGCGATGAAGTGTGGGTTGAAAAGATTTTTCGCTGTGGTGCCGCCAGTGGCTGCGCGTGATGAGAGGCTCAGGGAGGGGAGTAGGCTCTTGCGGCTGGCATCAGCTTGCTTTGCGGAGCGGTAAACATTCAGCTGGGCTGCTACCAGATCTGGACGACGTGAAACGAGAGTGGCTGGCAGGCTAAGTGGGATGCTGTCTTTAAGATGGGGCAAGCTGTTAGATGCTTTAATTTCTGCCGCAGGGTATCTACCTAGAAGAGCCTCTAGTGCTCTGGCTGCGTTATCGCGTTGGAGTTTTCGGTTTTCAATGTTTCTCTGAGCGGAGGCAACATTGGTCCGGCTGAGCTGCACGGCTATGGCACGGGTGCCTGGGACACCGGCTCTGTAGTTTCGCTCCACGATGTTCTTATTTTTCTTAAATGATTCTAGGGTGCGGTTAGCGAGTTCGAGCTGTTGACCAGCGGTGATGAGATTGCAGTATGCCTTTGCGGTATTGGCTGCCAGTGAGAGGCGGGCGGAGCGGTAGTCCTCTACCGAGGCATGATATGAGGAAATGGACGCGTCACTGAGATCACGCAGCCTGCCCCAGATGTCTGGTTCCCATGAGGCATTGAGCGATAGCCCGTAGGATTCACCGATGCTGCGGGTGTTGTCGCCATTTCCATTTCTTGAGCGAGATGTAGATGTGGAGGCATTGAGTGAGGGGAGGAGATTAGCTTTAGCCCCGATGGTGCCGAGCTGAGATGCTCGCAGTCTCGCAGCAGCAGCATTGAGATTAGGGTTTCTAGAAACGGCTTCATTCACAAGACGAGTCATCGCTGGTGAGCTAAATTCTGATAGCCATGCTGTAGAAATTCTCCCATGCTGACCTTCAGCCGAAGCCTGCCACGAGCCAGGAGTGGCGACCTCTGTTGTGGTGGTGCTGCCAGTCTTCACATACTTTGCGCAGCCCGTTAGAAAAAGGCCGCATAGATAGGTGAAAGCTAGAATACTTCGAGATAACATGATTTGTATTCTATCCATCGACAGATATTTTCAAGTGTAGAGTTCAGACTTGGTGTTCAGGGAGTCTGCACTAGGGGGATTTCATACAGAATTAACAAGATTTTTCAGAATGGACAGAATTACTCTATCCAAAGATAATGTTTCTTTTTCTAACGAAGAAAATGGAATTTTTAACAAGTAGATGGCATAAATGAGGTTGCCAGAAGTTCCCTCTATAAACTAGTTCATGAAAATGCTACTTATCAGCTTTTTTCAACGCCATATCTAAATGATCTCATTTTATGGGGATATGGGGAAAAAATCTGAAAAATCTGCTAAATTTTTTCATTCGTTCAGCACTACAGGCTTCGCTATCTCTGGTGTATATTACCCGACTTGCTGTTATAATAGGGAACTTCTGCCTTTCGGGATAAATTCTTATTTGCTTTCTATGTAAATAATAAGGGATTTGGTGTTTATCTGGTAACTGGTTTCATTTAAAAACCAGAGAAAAAGTTTGGTGTCGAGAGGGGAATTGTGGATTATAGTCTGTGGGAGGAGAGAAAAACGTTCTTTCTCATTTAAATTAATAGAAAATCATAATTATGAAATTAACATACACAATGGCAGCGATAGCTGCAACAACACTCGGAGCAAGTGCTGCGACGTCATTTGTCAACTTGAACGGTTTAGCGGATGACCGTATTAACACTGTTGGTGTTTCAGGCCAGACGTTCCTGTATGCAGGCACAGATACGTCTCTCAAATCAATTGCCATCCAGGGACCAAGAGATACACCTAATTCAAACGTATTCTTTCTTGAGGTTTGGACAAACTTAGGTGGTACGAACGGCTTCAGTCTTGGAGGTCTCGTAGCAACATCGGTAGATTCTTATGCTCTTGATACAGTTGACGCTTCTCAGACTTGGAACTTCAGTGATGAAACATTAACGGACGGACAGTCCTACTTTGTGAGATTCACAGACGGTTTAGGGACTGACGTTGCAACTCGCGTTGGTTATGAAAACGGAGCCTACGCTGATGGTGAGGGCATTAATAATGGTGCTTTGTTTGGTGGAGGCTGGGATGCTGCCATGACTGTAAACACAGATGCTCCTGTTCCTGAGCCATCATCAACAGCGCTTCTTGGTCTTGGTGGACTGGCACTGATCCTACGTCGTCGCAAGTAATAGCACTTCGTTTGAGTGATCAAATTTACTCAATTTTAAGCCTGCTTCTTTTCTTAGAGGTGGGCTTTTTTTTGCTCTCTGTCAGATACGCATGACGAAAACATTTGCTTTATTGGCGGTAAGGAGGGATTGCTGTGTATTAGGTCTTTACATGCCAATCACTCCGAGTGCGAGAGTTCTGCGTTTGAGCTATCCTTTATCTGCTTCTAGCCCTAGGGGTAAGGATTCTTCTTTCGATATGGAAATTTTGCAATGAGTACTTAAGCCTAATTACATCTGTCATTTATCTAATAGTGAGGCTTGCGGAACCAATTAAACCGTCCGATCTACTGGTCAAAAAATAGCGCAATGCGGAAGAATTTGTCCACATTGCGCTGGTCGGTATTGCTACCTGTCTTATTATTTGGGGAGAGTTTATTTACGGCGTCTTGCGAGTAGAGCGAGTCCGCCAAGACCTAACAATGCGGTTGAACTGGGTTCAGGTACCTGTTGGACGAGATGTCCTCGTATTTCACCACCTGCATTAGTGCTTGTGTGACCGTTTAGATAGTATTGGTTGTTGAGTAGTTCTGCGGCTTGGGTAGATGTGAGGGTCACAGATCCTGAGTAGCCACCGTTTGTGGCTGAAGCTGTGAATCCTGAAAGTGCTACTTCGACCCCTCCGTTGCTGTCAAAACCGTTGGCGGCTCCTGAATCATGAACATGAAGACCGGTGATGTTGCCTGTGAGGTCAGTAAATCCCATTCCTGATCCCCACCCAATATTGATGGTGAGCATCATTGTGGTGTCATCAAAGCTGACTCCTGTAGAAACTTCTCCACCTGAACCTCCTCCCTCTACTATGGGATTTTCATTGCTGCCGAGCATTCCTGTTCCTCCATTTCCTGTTAAGTTGAACTGAGTGACAGCTGCTTGTGATAAGGATGCAGTGAGTAGTAGCGATATCGTTTGTAGTTTCATTTTATTTTTGGGTTATTATTAGTTTCTGTTTATCTCAGATTGAGAGTTTGAATGCGCATAAATTAAGCGAACTCTTTGATAAAACGCTCACAAGTTTCGTTTGGATGCATTTGATTGAAAAAAATTTCCTAAGGACTGGGATACTGCACGATCACTTGATTTAAACATTTGTTTCATGCATTCGATTGACAGTTGTTAGTTTTAGGTTTTATATGGTTTTTAATGAGTCAGGGCACACAAAACAAAGGGGGCGATGAGACGAAGAATAGGATTCTTTTAGCGGCTCAGAGGTTGTTTGCGGAGCGGGGGTTTGAGGCGGTTTCGCTGCGGATGATCACGACTGAGGCGTTGGCGAATGTGGCGGCGGTTAATTATCATTTCGGGAGTAAGGAGGAGTTGATCGATGAAGTGGTGGTGCAGCATATGATGCCAGTGATGAGGGAGAGGATGAGGTTGTTAGATGAAGCTGAGCAGAAATTTCAAATAGGGGTGGTGCCTGTGGAGGTGATTTTAGATGCGTTTATGCGTCCATTTCTAACGGTGATGCAGGAGAGTGGAGAAAGTCGTGAATTGTTTTGTAAGTTCATGGGGCGATGCATGTCTGAGCGGGGAGATAAATTACCGCCAAAGGCTATCCGAGTGGCGCAGCGGGTGGTGAAGCGGATTACTGGGATGCTTTCAGATGCTTTGCCTGATGTTGAGCTGGAGGTTCTGTCATGGAGGTTGCATTTTTGTTTTGGAGTGATGTCTCATACTTTGATGCATGAGGATACGTTGAAGACTGTTTCTAAAGGAGTGAGTGGTGATCCTGATTTTGAGACGACATTACAGCGGATGATTGATTATTGTAAAGGCGGGCTGAAGGCGGGTAGCTCAGCACTGACGCCTAACTCGGGAGGACAGAGTGAATTCTTATTTTAAAATGAATAGATTGATGATAGCTGGAGCGGTGAGCCTGATGGCGCTCTCTGCGTGTAATGTGACGGAGATTCCTAAGTCGAAGATGAAGGAGGTGAAGGGGATGGCTTCCGATTCTGGTTCTGATAGGTGGACGGCTACGAAGGAGGGGCAGAGCGGTGTAGATAGAGCTTGGGTGAAGAGATTTAATGACAGTAAACTGGAGCGTCTGGTGGCTGAGGCTGTGTCTAGAAATCCGGATATGCGCGTGGCTGCGGAGAATGTGAGGCAGGCTCAGCAGGCGGCGTATCTCGCGGGAGCTTCATCCAGGGTGATGGCTAATGTGGGGCTGGATGGAAACCGCCGCAAGAACTTGTTTGTCGGTTTCCCTTTTGGAGGATCACAGACGAGTAATAATTTCGGGCTTAATCTGAATGTGAACTGGGAGCCAGATCTCTGGGGGCGAGTGCGGGCTGGTGTATCAGCATCTCTTGCAGACATGCAGGCAGTGGAGCAGGAGAGAAGGGCGGCAGAGACATCGCTGGCTGGAAATGTTTGTAAGGCATGGTTCACACTTTGTGAGGCAAATGAGCAGCTCGGTTTAGCATCGGAGGGGCATGCGCTGAGGCTGAAGACGTTGGAAGCTGTTAGAGATCGCTTTGAGCTGGCGCTACAGGATGAAGGAGGCGGGGCGTCTGAGCTGAGGCTGGCTGAAACGGATGTGGCTACTAGTCTGGCACTGAAAGCTCAGCGTCAAGGTGAGGTGGAGGCGGCTCAGCGTAGAGTGGAGTTGCTCGCAGGGAGGTATCCTGCTGCAAAGTTAAAAGGTCGCTTGAAGTTGCCGCCTATCCCTCGCAGACCACCGGCTGGATTGCCGTCTGAGTTGCTGATGCGGAGGCCAGATATTCTGGCTGCAGAGCGCAGGTATGCTGGGGCGGGAATGCGGATCAAGGAGGCGAAGCGTGCTGTGTTTCCTATGATTAAGCTCACTGGTAGCACAGGCACAACATCTGATTCCTTGAGTGATATCCTGAGCAGCAGCTTTGGTGTCTGGTCGATAGGATCTAACATTTCTCAAAATATTCTAACAGGTGGGCAAGTGAAAGGTGAGATTGCCATGCGCTCATCTAGGGATCGGCAAAATTTAGCTCAGCTTCAGTCAACCGTGCTGAAGGCTTTCGGGGAGGTGGAGTCAGCACTGGCTGCTGATAAATGGCTGGCGAGAAGAATCACTGAAATGCGCAAGGCTCAGAAGCTAGCAGATGCTGCTGCGGGCTCAGCGGAGGAGGACTATGCGCTGGGAAATGTGACGCTGCTGACCGTGCTCACAGCACAAAATCGTAAAATAGAAATAGCCTCACAGGTGGCATTATTAAGAAGACTACAGCTAGAGAATAGAGTGAATTTACATCTCGCTCTCGGTGGAGAATTTAGAACTCAAAAACATGGAAAATAACACGTCAGAAGAACCCAAAGAACCAGAGAAGGAATCTGAAATGGAGGATAAAACAGATAACACGGTGCTCATGGTGCTGCTGGCTATTGGTCTTTTAGCTCTGGGAGCGTATGGGATGAAGTGGCTGATGGATACTAAGCCAGAGGCGAAAAAAGCGATCCCTGAAACCTGGACTCCGAGTGTGCAAGTCATTCCTCTAACAGAAAAAAATTACACTCCCGTGATCCGAGCGGAGGGTGAAGTGGAGGCGGCGACTAAGACGATGTTGATCAGTGAGGTGGCTGGCTCCGTGGTGCATATTTCTCCGTTGTTAGAAAAAGGGAATACGATTCCCGAGGGAGAGATCATTCTTAAAGTAGATGATGCAGATTATAAAACGCAGCTTACGAGTGCGAAATCTACGCTGGCAGATGCTGAGCTAATGCTGGCTCAAGAAGAAGCCAGAGCGGTGCAAGCTGAGCGCGACTGGAAAAAGCTAGGACGCGGCACGGTGGCAACTGATCTGGTGCTCAGGAAACCGCAGATCAAGAGTGCACTGGCGAGAATAGAGGCAGCTCAAGCTGCCATAGAAAAGGCTGAGCGCGATATGGCTAAAACGGTGATCCGAGCACCGTACACATGTTTGGTTGACCGAAAATTTATAGATGAAGGAGCCTATGTGAGTATGATGAGCCAGATCGCTGAGGTGTCATCGGTGGATGAGTATGAGGTGCGGTTGCCGCTGAATTTAAACGAAGTCGGTTTTCTGGATAAGGCATCAGGCATCGGTTCTGAGGTTCTGTTAGAGTCCATGATTGGTGGTAAATTATACCAATGGAAAGGACAGGCTGTTAGATTTGAAGGGGGCGTAGATAGTTCCACGTTTTCTAGGATAATGGTGGTCAGTGTAAAACGCGACTCTGCGAAAGAGGATGAAAATTTCCAGCTGCCACCAGTAGGGATGTTTGTCAAAGCGAAGCTGCAAGGGCAAGCTATGGGTAAGGTTTTCAGCATCCCGAGAGAAGCATTGAGAGAGGGAACGTCAGTGTGGTTGCTAGCGGAAAATGATTTGTTAGAAATCGTGGACGTAACGGTAATCCGAAGTGAGCGTGATCAGGTGATTATTGAACCCAAAGAAAAGGACAATCTTGTGGCAGGAGATAGGATTATTGTCAGCCCAATCGCGATTCCTGTGAATGGGATGAAGCTGGAAGTTGAGAAATCTTCTGAAGTTCAAGATAGTGAGAATTTAAAGTAGCGAGGAACGAGGATTAGAAAATGGGTAAAGTAATCAAATGGTTTAGTGAGAACCACGTCACGGCAAACTTCGTGATGCTGCTAGTGTTGCTGGCTGGTTTCACGACTTGGTTTAAGCTGAAGAAGGAAATCTTTCCAGAGACCTCGCTGGATGCAGTGATGGTGCAGGTGCCCTACCCGAATGCGACTGCTGAGGAGGTGGAGTCTGGTGTGATACTCAAGCTTGAGGATGCGATTTCTGACCTGGACGGCATCAAACGCTACAGCTCCACATCCACTGAGAACATGGGTGCGATGACGGTAGAGGTGGATACTGGCTACGATGTACGCTCCGTAATGGATGATGTGAAGAGTGCGGTCGATGGCATATCTGAGTTTCCTGAAAACGCAGAAAAACCGATCATTAAGGAAGTGATCATCACGGCTCAAGTTCTGTCACTGGCAATCTCCGCGCCAGATGGAACGGATGAGAAAGCACTCCGCAAAATGGCTGAGACTGTACGCGATGGACTGCTGAACTATAGGGCAGGAGAACCCAAAGGCCTGATGGATGGGGTGAATAGATTTTTAGGAAATGAACCAAAGATTACTAAGGCGAGCCTCACGAATGTGCGTCCGTATGAGATAGGGATAGAAATTTCTCAGGAAAAGTTAGAGCAATATAACCTGACACTGAACGATGTGGCAGACGCGCTGCGGATGGCATCGCTAGACCTTCCGAGTGGCTCGATCCGTGAGAAGACTGGCGAGGTGGTGATCCGCACGGATGGAAAAATTGTCAATGCTGAGGACTTCAATGATGTGGTGATTATCACCAGAGAAAATGGATCAGCGGTGAAGCTACGAGAAATAGCCAAGGTTGATGATGGATTTCAGGATGTGGATCTGAAGACAAGATTTGATGGCAGGCAGGCAGTGCTCGTGAATGTTTACCGCACTGGTGAGCAAGATACTACGATGGTGGCTGGTGCTGTGAAGGACTACATTGAGAGGATAGCTCCTACGCAACTCCCGGCAGGTGTGAAGATAGAGCTGTGGAATGACATGAGCAAAATGTTAGAAGGTCGTATGGATCTGTTAGGTCGAAATGGTGCAGTGGGTCTGTTGTTTGTATTTATCGTTCTCGCGCTGTTTCTTCGCCCGTCATTGGCATTCCTAGTGGCGATAGGTATCCCTGTTTCCTTCGCAGGAGGGCTCTGGATGATGCCACAAGTGGGTATTTCTATTAACATGATCTCACTCTTCGCGTTTATCTTAGTGTTAGGAATCGTGGTGGATGATGCCATTGTGGTGGGTGAGAATATCTATAGCCGTATTCGCGGTGGTGAGCACCCCAGAATAGCTGCTTATAAAGGAACGCATGAAGTAGGTGTGGTGGTGATCTTTGGTGTTTTAACTACGATGGCTGCCTTCACTCCTATGCTTGGGCTGAGTGGTGTGAGTGGTAAAATATGGCCAAACATTCCGCTCGTAGTCATTCCTGTGCTGCTCTTTTCATTGGTGCAGTCGAAGCTAGTTTTACCTGCACATGCCGCATTTTTGAAGCCGCGTGATGAGAACAGAAAGGTAGATTTTATCTCAGCATTTCAGCGAAAAATTGCAGATGGGATGGAGTGGTTTATCGAGCATCTCTACAAGCCTGTTCTTGGTTTCTGCCTGCACTGGCGTTATGCGGTATGGGCTCTGTTCATCGCGTTGCTACTTCTTATCATGGGACTCGTAGGCAGTGAGCGGGTGCCATTTGTATTCATGCCTAAAGTTGAGGGTGACGTAGTCTCCGCTAAGCTAGTCATGCCTGTGGGTGTAGAGTTTGGTGTCACTGATAAGGCGGTTGAGCGGATGGAAAATGCCGCTCAGAGGATCAATGAAAAATTCAAAGATAAAGAGGGGAATCCAGTGATCAAGCATTTCCTTGCTAGCTCAGGCACACAGCCATTTCAGACCGGCTTCACTCCAGCGGGTAACTCGGTGAGCAGTCACCTGGGTGAGGTGACTTTGGAACTTTGTCCTGCCGCAGAGCGCGACTATTCATCCGCTCAGATCATCACAGAGTGGCGTAGAGAAATAGGGATCATCCCTGGAGTCGTGGAGTTGTCATTCAGAGAAGAGACTAGCTCAGGCGGAAATGCTATCGACATCGAGATCTCGGGAGATAATTTAGCCGAGCTAGAAAAAGCAGCAAACTATCTAACAGATGAGCTCGCAGAGATGGAGGGAGTGATAGATATTTCTACTGATAGACGACCCGGTAAATATGAGATAGTCTATGATCAGGACAGTCTAACAGAGTTAGGTAGGTCTAGGAATTACACCCTTAGAGGGATTTCTAGTCAGTTGCGCTCAGTCTTTGCGGGAATTGAGATACAGCGCATCCAGCGAGGGAGAGACGAGGTGAAAGTGCTGGTCCGCTATCCGAGTGAGGATAGAAAATCTCTGGAGACTCTGGAAAATATCAAGCTGAAGTCGCCTCCATCAGTGAATGGTCAGAGCGATGAAATAGCTATTTCTCAGATCGTGACTGGAAGGCCAAGCAGGGGAGTATCATCCATCAAGCGGGTCAATGGGAGGCGAGCTATCAAGATAGCGGCGGACGTGAACCGTGAAGTAGCGAATGCCAAAAAGGTAGCAGATACCTTCACTACCGAGCACCTAGAAATGCTCAGCACTAAGTTCGATAACATTTCCTGGGACTATCAAGGTGAGCAGAAAGATCAGAACGATTCGATCCAAGAAATGTCTGTGAAATTCCTCTTCGCGCTACTCATTATTTATATCCTAATGGCGATCCCTCTAAAGTCATACGCACAGCCTTTTATTGTGATGAGTGTTATTCCTTTTGGAATGGTTGGTGCGGTGCTTGGTCATATTTTGATGGGGATGGATATTAGTATCATGTCCCTGTGTGGACTTGTTGCGCTAGCTGGTGTTGTGGTGAATGACTCGCTTGTGCTTGTTGACTATGTGAACCGCCAGCGCGCACTCGGGATGTCTGCCAGAGAGGCGGCATGGTCTGCGGGTGCTCGAAGATTTAGACCTATTATTCTGACTTCACTCACTACCTTTGCCGGGTTGATGCCGATGCTTTGGGAAACTGATATGCAGGCTAGATTCCTTATTCCCATGGCAGTTTCGCTTGGTTACGGGATACTTTTTGCCACTGCAATTACGCTGATTCTCGTCCCGAGTGTCTATTTAATGCTCGAAGATGTAAAAAATATCTTTTCAAAGGAAAGATCATAGGGCAGGTTATTGGCAATACATTATACATACACTATGAGATATCTCCTTCCCATCATCGCGACACTGAGCGTCAGCCTCAGTAGCTGTGGCCATATGTTTACGAAAAGTAATACATACGACACAAAAGCGTCTGCGTCCATCAATGGTGCGAAAGTTTCAAGTAAGGTAAAGCCGATGGGTGGCAAGGGTGGCTTCGGGCTCTCGGCGATGGTTTATATGGCAGGTTCTGCTAAATTAGAAGGTCCTTTCATCTGGCGAATAGAAGCTGAAGGTCAGGCAAACCATCATACGCGATTGATCGTGCATCGTCTCAAAGTAGAAACCTCCAAGACTAAACGTAAGGAATGGTATCCATCAAAGAAACTCGGTGAGTATGTGAAATTTGTGGACTATAAGAAAGAGCCAGGCAAATCCTATGCAGTCTATCAAATTCCCGGAAGACTCAGTGTGTTTCCTAAGAAAGATGGAGATATTACCATCTATGCTGATGTAACAATTTCAAGTAAAACAAAGAGCGATCGTAAGGTCGTTAAGTTCTTCCTCTCAGCAGAACATGATAAAAAAGAAACAGAATTCATCTTCTTCCCAGCTGAAATCGTGAAAGGCTTCGGCCAACGCGATCCGAGAGAGTGGGATTTTTGATCTAACACTTAGTCTGGTAGGCAAAATTTAGGGAGGTCAGAATGTTCGCATTCGTTCCGTTGTTGTTGGAAATAAACCCAACCTCCCTATACCAAGAGAAGCGGTTTCCTTACCACCCAGTGGGCAGGAGACCGCTTCTTATTTTTTGTTAGAGAACTTCTAGAAGTTCATCCAGATGTTTTCCAGGACTTACTTTTTCTAGGATGTGGCTGAGTTTGCCCTCTTCATCGATGATGAATGTGCTGCGCTCGGTGATGGCGAAGAGAGTTTTTCCGAGGATAGATTTCTCACCGAGGACTCCGTATGCCTTGCAGATGATTCTCTCTGGATCACTGATAAGGGGGAATGGTAGGGATTTTTTCTTGATGAATTTCTCGTGACTCTCGATGGAGTCAGGGCTGATTCCGAATAAGGCAGTCTTTGATTTTACGTTGCTCCATTGATCACGAATGGCACATGCTTGGATCGTTCAGCCAGGGGTGGAGTTCTTAGGGTAGAAATAAAGCACTACTTTCTGACCGATGAAATCTGACAGCTTGATCTGGGTTTCTTCGGTGAAGTCACCACCAATGGCGGAGGCATCAAAATGTGGGGCTGGTTCACCTATGTTTGGTTTTGGTTTCATGTGCTTGATTTTGGTGTTTTGAGTCGAGAGATCGAGTAAATAATGATGGCGATCCAGATGAGTGAAAACGCGATGACTTGAGTGAGGTTGATGATTTCTTCATAGTAGAGAATACCGATCAAAAACTGACCAGTGGGAGCAATGAACTGCAGCATGCCTAATAGGTTTAGAGGGATGCGCCTGGCTGCAGCAGTGAAGAATAGTAACGGTGAAATAGTAGCAAGACCTGTGAGGATGATGAGTGAAAAACTCGTTGCCGACATGTCCATCCATATCTGATCGCCCGTTTTACTCTGTTGGTAAAGATAGGCGATGGCAAAGGGAGTTAGAAGCCCTAGTTCGATAGTGAGTATCGAAAATCCATCGGTTTTTGTCTTTTTCTTAATGGTTCCGTATATAGCAAACGTGGTGGCGACTGAAAGTGCGGGCCAAGGAAGTGCTCCTATGCCAATTCCCTGAACAACTACTCCTACGGCAGCTATGGCAACTGCTATCATTTGTAGCCGTGACATTTCTTCCTTTAGTAGGAAATATCCGATCACTATGTAGATTAATGGGAGTAGGAAGTACCCGAGAGAAATGGATGTCACTTGGTTATTACTAACAGCCCAAACGTAGATCAGCCAGTTGGTGATCAGTAATAGCCCGCATAGAAATGAATAGATGAGAGTGCGGGGTTCCTTTATTTTTTCTAACAATATCGGTAGCCTGCCGCGGATCGCTAAGATGATGATAAGCGTGAAGGTGCTCCAGACCACGCGGTGTGCGGTGATGGCCGCTGGTGGAATGTCCGTGAGCTGCTTCCAGAATAGGGGGAGTGCTCCCCAGAGGATAAAGGCTGAGATTCCGTAAAAGATTCCTAAGGTGTGAGACTGCATAGTGGAGAATGATACTAGCCAATGCCAGGTGTGTCTTCTTCGTTGACCTGCTTGATAGTGATCTCGCGTTGCGGGAAGGGAATATCGATTTTATGTTCGCGGAAAGCTTTCCAGATCTCTAACAGAACTTGTGATCGGACATTTGCGACTCCTTCATTGGCATCATTGATCCAAAAACGAATTTGTAAATCTATGGATGAATCACCAAAACCAATCAGTAAACATTTAGCTGCAGGATTTTTCAGAACTCGTGGTATGTTAGCTGCTGCAGCAGTGCATACCTGAATGGCTTGCTCAACGTCAGCATCATAGGCGATCCCGACATTGGCTTTTATTCTCACATTTGTATCCGAGAATGACCAATTAACCACATTGTTCGTGATGAAGTCCTCGTTAGGGATAAGGATTTCTTTTCGGTCTCGGGTAAGAACAGATACGTAGCGTGTCCTGAGAGTGTTTATCCAGCCATAGGTGCCGTTGATCTCAATGACGTCTCCTGGTTTGATCGATTTATCTAACAGGATGATCACACCTGAGACGAGATTTGATATCACTTTTTGGAGACCAAATCCCAGACCTAAGCCCAGAGCACCTGAGAAGACTGCGAGTCCACCTAGTGGAATGCCGGCGACTGTGAGTGTGATGAGAAATGCAGAGGTGTAGAGTAAAAGCCGAGTGGTTTTCCCTATCAATACTCTAATAGAAGGAGGAATTTCCTTGCGGGTGTGGATGACTCTATCGAGCAGATTATTGACTATTCCTACGAGCCAGAGCAGAACAAGAAGAGATACGATGGCGGATGCTATTTTAAAGATATCAATCCGGATATTTCCTATGTCAAAATGAATGCTTGTTAGGGTGTTTTTCAGTGGTTCCAGCCAGTCTAGCTGAGCTAACACGAAAATGACGAGCATCCCAAAACCGACAAGCTTGGGCATGATTTTCCCTTTGGAGAACGAGACGGCGAGTTTATAAATGCAGAATGCTGATACTAGAGCGGCGACAGAATAAATGTATCCACAAGGCACTCCCCGAGGATAAAGGGTGGACTGGAAAATCCACAGATAGAAACAGAAGAATATAGGAAGTGAGCGGATACCTTTGCGAGCGCGGACGTGGCGGATGATGACTTGCTCAAATTTAGTCTCCGTCTTTTCAAACATTTTGTGAACCGCAAAACGGGTGATGATAGCGAGAACAAGACAGCCAGCGATGATGCCCCATTGCCACCAGTCCTCAGGTCCATCGATGAGTGACCAGAGGGTGTTTTTTATTTTTTCTATGTCGATGTTAGGCATGTTCTTATTGGAGTAACGCGAGGAATTCTTTATTCCCATCAGTTCCAGTGATGGGTGAGTCTGTGACCGCTACCCACTCACGCTTGAGTTCTTGGGTCACGAAATCGTGAATTTTATCCACTGCTTTCTGGTGTAGCTCTGGGTCACGCACGATGCCACCTTTGCTGATGTCATCACGCTGTAGCTCAAATTGTGGCTTTACTAGGCAGATGATTTTTCCACCAGGCTTAAGCACGCTGAACAGGGGAGGAAGGATTTTTGTTAGAGAGATAAATGAAACGTCTGTCACGGCAAGGTCAACTTGCTCTCCGATGTCATCTGGAACCATGTAGCGGGCATTAAATTTTTCTTTCACGATGACGCGTTCATCATTGCGGATCTTCCACACGAGTTGGTTCGTGCCCACATCAATAGCGTGCACTTTTACTGCTCCACCTTGGAGTAAGCAGTCGGTAAATCCTCCCGTAGAGGCCCCACAGTCGAGGCAGATCATGCCCGCTGGATCAATGCCAAATTCCTTTAGCGCACCTTCTAGCTTTAGTCCGCCACGGCTGACAAATTTTGGTCTCTCACGCACACTTAGATCTGCATCTGCATCTAGCTTGGTGCTAGGTTTAGAAACCCGGGTGGTGCCAGTCATTACTTCGCCAGCTAGGATGAGCCGCTTGGCTTGCTCGCGTGAGTCACATAGTCCGCGCGACATCAGTAGTGCATCTGCTCGTTCTTTAGGCATGGGGTAGTTTTTAATGATAGGTTCGGATGGATTCAATGCCGTGTTTCTCAATGTCTGGCACTTCGCAGTCATCGGTAGGATACCCGACGATGAGTAATAAGAAAGGCTTCTCTGAGCTAGGTCTGTCTAGGATCTTGTTCAGAAAATTCATGGGTGATGGCGTGTGCGTCAGTGTGGCTAGTCCGCTCTGATGGAGTGCAGTGATGAGCATCCCAGTAGCAATCCCTATGGATTCTTTCGCGTAGTAACATTTACGCTCGATGCCCTCATGATCGTGTGTGCTTGCCTTTTGGAAAATGGCGATGAGCACGGGAGCGATTTCGAGAAATGGTTTAGATTCATTGGTGTTGAGGTGCTTGAGCGTGTCAGTCCATTCCTCGGGTACTCCTCCATTGTAGAATTTATGCTCATGGACTTCAGCGGCTGCTCTGAGCTCAGATTTAACTTCCTGAGATTTTATTACGCAAAAATGCCACGGTTGAAGGTTTGCTCCATTCGGTGCAGTGCCAGCGGAAAGTAGGCAGTTTTCAATGATTTCATCTGGGATAGGATCAGGTTTAAACTCCCTAACAGATCTTCTTTTCTTGATCTGCTGATAGAAAATTTCTGCATCAGCGCACATCTGCTCTGCTGCCTTTTTCTGGAAGTTTAATTTCATAGAGGTAAGTTTTTTCTGAACTACTCAGTGATGAATTCTACCAGATCCTTACGCATTTTGATTAGGTCTGGTTGATTGAGATAAAACATGTGACCTGCATCATACCACTTCACTGAGATTTTACTGCGCTGTTCAGGGGTAATGTTTAGATGATCCACAGAGTGAAGAATGCCTCCTGCAGGAGTTGCTAGATCCGTGTGTCCACATTGGATGAGCACTTTGAGGTGAGGGTTTTCCTGGAGTGCATTAGAGATGTTAGAGGATAAATTTACATAACTGTTGGTGCGATTCCATTTCCAAGGATGAACATTACCTGTGAGGATTTCGTAAACGCGCTTGTCTTCCCATTGGAGATCATCTGTTAGATAAGCCATCATAGCGTTTGTGAAGGGACCCTTGGCAACTGCGAATGAGGGATCGAAAGCTGGGTTTCCGTGGATGTTTTCGATTGCAGGCCATGCGACTCTGGCATCGAATCTCCCCAGCACTTTCTTTTTATCCTTCAGGAGGGTGGCTCTGAAAAATGAGGAACGTATGCGTAGGTTGGAAGCCATGATGAGGTCTGTTTTGATTCCAGTGAGCTTGTTTAGCTTGGCTGCGATGGATTTCTTGGTCTCTAGAGGTAAGTTTCTGCCTTGATGGAGTGCTGTGAGATACTCGTTGTTCGCAAATTTTCTGGCTTCTGCAACGAGTGCATCTCGGTCACCTTTGATGGCACCATGATGATGCGCTACTGCTGTGAGGGCGGGGAGATAGATGGCGTAAGATAGATCATTTCCACTGCTGGGAGAGAGAGTGCGGAAGTCTAACAGACTTGAGAGTAATACCACTCCATTGATGTGCATTCCGTATTTGCTTTGCAGTGTAGAGCTGAGTCCAGCGGCACGGACACCGCCATAGCTTTCACCTAAAAGATACTTTGGAGAGGACCAACGTTTATTTTCTGAGACCCAGCGGCGGATGAAGTCTGCGACAGATGCGATGTCTCCATCCACGCTGTGAAACTCGCTAGGCTTGGCTCCTTTTTCTACCCGAGAATATCCTGTGGTGACGGGGTCAATGAATACTAGATCTGCAACATCGAGAATGGAATAGGGGTTATCCTTTAAGACTACTGGTGGTTTGATAGGCTGGGTGCCGTCTGGTGAACTGGGGACAATTTTAGGACCAAGGGCACCGAGATGCAGCCAGACGGCGGATGATCCGGGACCGCCGTTGAAGGCGAACATCACAGGACGTTGGCTGACTTTGGCATTTGTCTTGGCAATATAGCTTACGTTAAAAACCTTAGCTCTGGCGGTGCCTTTATCGGAGGTGAGTGTGAGTTCTGAGGCGGTGACTGTGTAGTTGATGACTTTTCCATCAATGGTGACAGATGCTTGTTTAGATTTGCCAGAGCTTTTTTCTGTAGCTGGTTTTTCTTTCGTTTCTTTTTTCTTATCAGATGCAGGAGCTTGGCTAAATGATGTGGCCGAGATCAAAAATGACATACATAGGGTGATGAGTGGAATCTTCATGCCGAAACAATAAAGACATCAACCAGCAAGTGCGAGAAAAACCTTAGAGGGAATTTCTTAGGGAGTTGTAACAGGGATTTTATGGTTCTCCGTCAGATGTGCATGATTCTTTTCCGAAAGTTTAAGACAGAATGATTTTAAGCCTATTGAGTGCTGGGAGAATCACAGCTTTTCATTTTTTAGCGGGTGGTTTGGGATATGGTTGAGCTTTAGGGTGGATTCAAAGCGGCGATATTCGCCGCACTCAAAGGACTGATTGCATCACTACTAGGTTCTATGGGATTCGGGCTATACTGGTATCAAATTGCACCTCCGGAGCTTTTTCAGGCTCTCCGTCACGCAAAGTTGACAGAGAGCCGTATTTTAGCCTGATTGTTTGAGGCTTTTTTGATATTGGATGACGTTTGATTCTAGTTTTAGAAGGTGTTTTTTGGCTGGGAGTCCTCCGCCGTAACCTACTAGTTTTCCGTCATTGCCGATGATGCGGTGGCAGGGGATAATGATACCTAAGGCGTTTGCTCCATTTGCGCCAGCGACTGCTCGGACAGCTTTCTCGTTGCCGATAGCTCTGGATAGTTCTAGGTAGCTGGATGTTTCGCCGTAGGGGACTGCGAGTAATGCATTCCAGACGGATTCTTGGAACTTACTTCCGAGCATGATGATTGGTATATCAAATTTGGTGCGAGTGCCTTTTAAATATTCATCGATTTCTTGTCTTGCTCGGTGTAAGATTGCGTCATTTTGCTCGATGAATTCTGATTTAGTTTTATTCTTGAGTCTCTGGTCAACAGTAGCTCTCATTTTCCGATAGCGGAAGTCTAACATGCAAAGTTGTTCTCCGTAGGAACCAAGAATAAGTTCACCTATGTTGGTTTGGTGGTATTGGATGTTGATCATCAGTATCCTAGGCAGCATTTCTTAGGAGTGCTACGAGGACTCCTTGGATGATGAGTTCTCTGGCAGGGATGAGGTCTGGGAAGAGTTCATTTTCTGCTCTGAGGAAGGGCTTGCCGTTTTCTACGACGTAGCGTTTGAGGGTGGTCTCACCATCGATTAGTGCTGCGACGACATCATTTTTTCTAGGCTCGCGGAATTCTAACACAACGGTATCTCCATCACAGATGTGGGCATCTACCATGGATTCTCCACGGACTTTGAGCGCGAAGGTGCGGGCATTGTGCTTGAGTCCTAGGCTGCGGATATCGATAGAGAGGCAGCCTTCTTTCTCGTGATCCACGTCTTGGCCCATACCTGCGGCGATGTTTCCGTAAATGGGGATGTCCACTATTTCCTCGCGGTCTAGCTCATCTGGGAAGATGACGGCTCTGGCTTTACCTGGGACGCGCTGAATGACTTGTTTCTTTTCTAGTGCGCGGAGGTGGTTCATGGCAGCTGTCTGGCTGGCAAATCCGAAGAAATGCTGGATCTCTCTGGTGGATGGCATGACTCCGGTTTCGCGCGATTCGCGCTTTAGGTAATCATAGACTTCTTGTTGGCGATTTGTAAGTGTGTCCTTCATGTATCTATATGAACACTATTCGCGAGAACATGTCAACAGGTAAATGAAGAAAATAAAATAATCTAAAATTGATTAGGCTGTGTTTGAACGTGACTATTTATTGAGAGTGCTTAGGGTTTGAGAATGTCTGATGAGGTGGATTTACAATTTGGGAAAGGGCTTATTAGTGGTTATCTATCAGCTATTATGGGGGTGTTGTCACTTATGGGGGTGCTTTGTTTTTATTATCCTGAGGTTTTTACTTCTCAGGAAATTAGAGCGGCTTATTCAGTTGATTTTGTTCGGGGTACATTATTTGTTTGTTTGGTCATAGCTTATTTTATGGGGGTGATCAGCTTTGTTTTAAACCGTTCCAAGAAATTAGCGGTAATAGGTATTGTGACGTCATTAGTCGCTACGCTTGCTGGTGGTTCGGCAGTAGAGGTGAAGGTGTATGAGTCCACACCTTATTCTTTTGGATTGGATTGGTTTGCTCTAAGTTTGATCTTTTCAATGCTTATTTTCATTCCTATCGAGCGTAGTTTCGCTCTACACAAAGAGCAGAAAATTTTACGTAAGGGATGGAGGACTGACTTGGCTTATTTTTTTGTTAGTCATTTATTGATTCAGTTTATTTTGCTTTTTGTTACTACATTTACAGAGGATTGGTTTGGGTGGACGGCGCTTGCGCCTGTGCAAAATGGTATTCGTTCTATGCCTATCTGGTTGCAGTTTATAGTAGCGACATTTGCAGCTGATCTCTGTCAATACACGTGTCACCGTTTTCATCATAAGATCCCGATGTTGTGGAGATTTCATGCAGTACATCATTCGGCTGAGCATATGGATTGGCTAGCTGGGTCACGTACGCATTTGATAGAAATTCTAGTCACTCGCTCTATAGTGATGTTGCCGCTGTATGCTTTAGGATTTGAAATGGCTGCGTTGAATGCCTATATCACTTTGGTAGGTGTTCAGGCGGTGGCAATTCATGCTAATGTTGGAATTAATTTTGGTTGGCTTCGTTATATTATTGCGACTCCGCAGTTTCACCACTGGCATCATGCTAAGAATCATAAATACATGGACGCAAATTATGCTGTGCATCTACCAGTAATCGATATGATTCTAGGCACTTATCGTTGCCCTAAAGATGAATGGCCAGAAGAGTATGGTATTGTGAGTGGAAAGCCACCTGAGGGGATATGGAAACAGTTTTGGTTTCCACTTAAGCCACGAAAAAAGAAGAAAAAGCCATAGGATATAGGGCGCTGCATAATGCTGTCGAGATCACTAGTTTCCTGAGGTCCTCTAAATAGTGGTTAAATTTCTTTTTAAAGAGAGCTTCTATGTTTTCGCCAGCCGGAGGTATTGGGTTGGGTGAGGAGAGTGATGGGAGATTCCTGGAGGGAAAATGACTGAATGATGTGGCGGAGGAGGACGATGGAGGCGATGGAGTCGTAGAGAGCATCGTGCCAAGTGATCTTGGTTGTGGGTGATGCTGATTTTGAAAGGATAGAAATTTCTTCTACGAGATCAAGGGTGGTGCAGAGGCTGCCTAAGGAGTAGTCAGAGAGTGTGGGGTAGGCTGCTCTGGCGAGGTGCAGGGTGTCTACCCAGGGACCGAAGCCGTGTCCGGGGAAGGCCTTGAGGAAGCGTTTCTCTGTGCCGTGACCGTGGGCGACAACGATGTTTCCAGCGAGTCTGCTCTTGATCTCTGGCCACAGTAGCATGAGCTTGGGAGCATTTTTTAGGTGCTCTTTGGTGATGCCGTGGACTTGTTGCGCTGCCCACGTTATTTTACGATCAGTGTGAATGTAGGACATCCAGGAGTCCGAGACTTGATCGTTGTCTGCATGGCCGGTGTTGAGTGCCCATGTGCAGGTGCCTATCTGGACGGGTGTATCGGTACTGCCTGAGGAGGTGCCAGCGGACTCGAAGTCGATGGCAGTGAAAGTGGATTTACTGATCATGGGTGAATCACAGAGACTTATTTGACGGTGAATTTACGTCCTCTGTTTTCTCTCCATGAGCGCTTGAGTGAGCTGTAGAGTTGGTCGAGATCACCTTTGTCGAAAAGTCTGTATTCGATGGTGTGAGCGTGAGTGGTAACGGGGTATTCTTTTTCCACGGTGGTGTTCGTATCTACTCCAGCGCGTCTGCCTCCTTGCTCTACGATGCTTTTGCCTCGGTCGATGAGGTTCTTAGCGATGTTCGCCTCACTGCTCTCACCTGGGACTTCGAAGGTGTAGAACCTAACCAGTCCTGAGCCGCTGGTCTGGACATTGACCTCGTGAACGACGAGTGATTTGCTCACGATGTAGGAGTGCTTGCTTACGGCTGAAATTCTATCTAGCGCGACCATGTAGTTTCCTCCGGGGAGATCAGCTTCCCAGAATCTCTTGGCACTGGTGGTGACGTCTGTGTTGTCTTTCTTTTTATTCTGAGCGTGACTGAACTGTCCGAGAACGATAAACGAAGCGATGATGGTGAATAGAGTGGATTGAATGATGGATTTCATGATGTTGTGGTTGTGGTGTCTAGATTTGTTTACGGAGTTGATTATGATTGGTTACGCTAATTCGTCAAAACCTAGATTGCAAGAAATGAAAAAAGATGCTTGTTTATGGGTATGCCGAAATTTCGTCCGAACGTAGCTGCGATCATCTTGAACAAGAAAGGTGAGATTCTGGTGTGCGAGAGGAAGAATGACCGAGGAGCCTGGCAATTTCCGCAGGGCGGAGTGGATGGGCAGGAGACGCGGCTGGAGGCGATGGAGCGCGAGGTTATGGAGGAGGTAGGTATTCCGCCTGAGGACTATAAAGCGATCGAATACCGTGAGAAGTATTATTATTTCTATCCCGCACATATCAGGGCGAACAAGAAGTGGGATGGTCAGGAGCAGACTTATTTTTTATGCAAGCTGAAGAAAAAGGCAAAAGGTCCAATTATAGCCAAGAATAATCCTGAATTTCGAGATTTTGATTGGGTCAGGCCTGAGGATTTTGAGAAGGAATGGCTACCTGGCTTTAAGCTGGAAGTTTACCGAGAGGTGATGCGAGACTTTTTCGGTATCGAATTGTAGCAGGTGAGGGGATCTTTATTGAATTTGCAAATATACTATACTTCATTGTTTTTTTCCCGTAACTAATATTCTTACTAAACGTAGGATGAAATAGAACGCGTCATTTTTTCAGTAGATGAAAGATCAGACGTGTTGAGGAAGTTATAATAAGGTTGGGTTGCAATTACCCCAGAACCTTCAAAAAATTAATTATGAGCGAAACAAGTGATAAGGAAGCGGTAGAGAAACTTCATGCCGTCTATGAGCAGATGAAGCAAGAACTCTCACAGGTTATTGTGGGGCAAACGGATGTGGTCGAGCAGGTGCTGATGGCTATTTCTTGCCGAGGTCATGCGCTGTTAGTGGGTGTTCCAGGATTGGCTAAGACGCTTCTCGTTTCTACGGTGAGTGAAGCACTGGCTCTGAGCTTTAAACGTATCCAATTCACTCCAGATCTGATGCCTTCAGACATCACGGGGACGGATGTGCTAGAAGTAGATCAAGAAACTGGTCAACGTGGGTTCAGATTTGTGCAAGGTCCTATTTTTGCAAACATGGTGCTTGCCGATGAGATAAACCGAACACCACCAAAGACTCAGGCGTCATTGTTAGAAGCGATGCAGGAGCATCATGTTACGGTTGGCGAAAAGACCTTTCATCTGCCGAAACCTTTCTTCGTTCTAGCCACTCAAAACCCGATCGAGCAGGAAGGGACTTACCCACTTCCTGAGGCTCAGCTGGACCGATTCCTTTTTAACATCGTGGTGGATTATCCTTCTGCTGATGAAGAGCGAGAGATCATCCGCCGGGTGACTAGTCCGAGTGATACTAAAATAGAGCCGCTGATGACTGCGGAGGATATTGTCGCTCTGCAAGGTATCGTGAAACGTGTTCCTGTGGGTGATCACGTGATTGATTTTGCAGCGAAGCTCGCCAGAGCCACTCGCCCGAAAAGCCCGGAGGCACCAGACTTCGTGAAAGAAATGGTCGGCTGGGGAGCGGGTCCACGTGCTGGGATTAGTCTCATTTCTGCTGCTAAGGCTCATGCTGTTCTGCGCGGACGTTTCCATGCTACGACTGGGGATGTGGCAGCTGTAGCAGCTCCTGTTTTACGTCACCGCATTTTGACTACATTTAATGCGGAAGCTTCAGGTATTACCAGCGATGAGATCATCAAAATGCTCCTCAAAGAGCTAGCCCCTAAAGAAGATCTAGAGGTTTAAAAACGACCAATGTCCGAATCCTTTCAACTACCTGAAAGCATGTCTCTTCTTCCTGAAGAGACGATGACTGTGTTGCGTCGTCTTGAGTGGCTGGCTAGAAAGCGGATGCAAGGAACGCTCTCTGGAAAACACACCAGTCCAGATAAAGGGTTCTCTGTGGAGTTCGCTGAGCACCGCGAATACTCACCTGGTGATGACCCGAGAAATCTCGACTGGAGAGTGATGGCGAAAAATGACCGCAACGTCATCAAGCAATACATCGAAGAAACAAACCTCCGAGTCACCATCGCGGTCGATGTCTCTGGATCGATGAATTACAAAGGTGATCTGGCAGCTGAAATAGATGGTGAAGCGCGGTCAAAATTTGAATACGCCCGCTATCTGACAGCCGCACTTTCTTACCTCTACGTGAAGCAAGGTGATGGAGTCGGTTTGGTGACATTTGATAATAAAGTCAAAACACAGATCCAAGCCGCCAGCAGACCTAGCCAAGTCAGAAGAATCCTCGATGAACTCTGGGAAACAGAAACTGGCAAGGAAACCGAAGTTTCTGGAGTGCTCCACGAAGTCGCTGAGCGGATTCCAAAACGCGGACTCGTAGTGATCATCAGTGATTTCCTAGATGATCCTAAGAAGATGATCGAGGCTCTCCACCATTTTGATTTCCGCCAACATGAGCTGGTGCTCTTCCATGTTCTCGCCGAGGAGGAACTCACATTTCCATTTAAAGATTTCCAGCGATTCAAAGACCTCGAAAAGGTCGATCCGATGTTAAAAATAGATCCGCAGACTGTTCGTGCGGCTTATCTGGAACGGCTCCAAGAATTTATCAAATCGATGGAGTCAGCCTGCGGAAATCTCCGTGCTGATTACGTCCCTGTCACTACTAAGGTCTCACTACGCGATACTTTACTGCGCTACTTTGGAAGGAGGATGCACGCGCGTCGCTAGTTGAAATGTTGTTTCTCAATTCCATACTGTTGTTAGGTCTGATCGGAGTAATGATCCCCATCATCCTCCACCTGATACGCCGCCAAGCAGCCAAACCGATGGACTGGGGTGCGATGAAATTTCTCTTCGACACAGTGGCTCTTCGTCGCAGAAGAATCGAATGGGAAGACCTGCTTCTCATGGCAACTCGCTGCCTCCTCATCACCCTCATCGCATTAGCAATCGCTAGACCATTCGTCCCGCCAAATTCTAACATCCCGTGGGTAGTCGTTCTGCCGCTCGTGCTTTTAGGAGTTGGTGCACTTGCTGGCTCAGTCGTTTTATCTAAGCTTAAAACCCGCATCATTGTGCGCGTGATTGGGGCTCTATTGATCGCGCTTGCTGTCATCGCTGTGATCATGGAGAGGCGTTTAAATTTAAAGCAATTCAAGCTCGAAGGAGGTCGTGACGTTGCGCTTATCATCGATGCTTCGACATCTATGTCCTTGTCACAAGACGGCTCCACTGCATTTGAAAAAGCTGTGGAAGAAGCTAGGCAGATCGTAAAAGACTCGCCACGCGGAACCGCATTTTCAGTGATTCTTGGAGGTCCAGCACCAGAGCTAAAAACAGCCTCGCCACTCACTCACCGTACAGATGTGATCGATGTGTTAGATCAGCTTCGTCCTGTTGGTGGTCCATTCCAAGCTCAAGATGCACTAGGCATCGCTACGCTAAGTTTAGCAAAAGGCGACAACGTGGGGAAAGAAGTTCTCGTCTTCAGCGATAGTCAGCGCATCGGCTGGCGCACCGATAGCCCACCCGCCTGGACATCGCTCGGAGAAGCTCTCGACTCATTGCCGAGACGCCCGCGTCTGATGCTCCGTAGTTTCACCCCACCTGCCCAGCTGCGAAATTTAGCAGTCAGCGGCATCCAGCTCTCGCGTGATGTCGTAGGCACGGATCGTGAAGTCACCATGCTAGTTACGGTAGAAAATACCGGGACAGAAGCTGTAACTCCAGGTAAGATAGAACTCACTGTAGCGGGAAAAACCCTTAAGCCTGGTCAGCTCGGTCAGATGGTTCCTGGTCAGCAGGAAACGGTCGAGTTCAGGCATCGTTTTACTGATGATGGGGCGCAGGAAATAGTTGCTCGATTAGATTCAAATGATGATTTACCTGACGATAACCGTTTTGAAAAAGTCATTGTTGTTAGAAAAAAACTGCCCGTCACCTTAGTAGATGGAAATCCCACAGGCTCATTTTTCGAGCGAGCAGCTGGTTTTACTGCTCTGGCTTTATCCCCTACAAATGCTCTCATCCAAGGCTCACGATCCAAAGCATCCTACCTCATGGACCCCGAGGTCATTACTTCTACTGACATAGCAAAGCTAAAAGAAGCTGATCCACAGAGCGTGATCATCTTAGCTGATGTTGCGAGACTCCCATCCTCAGTCGCAAAAAATCTAGCAAGCTTCGTAGCCAATGGAGGTGGTTTACTTATTCTAACAGGAGAGCGATCCGATGCCTCATTTTACAATGCTTGGGAAGGAGCAGACGGCAGAGTATTGCCAGTGAAGCTTGGTAAAATTAAACTTGAGAAAGACGGCATTTCACCAGCACCTGATACCTTCGATCACCCGATATTG
>CAKZMG010000337.1 GCA_937128235.1 uncultured Verrucomicrobiales bacterium | reverse complement strand
AATCAGCGTACATCAGCGAAAATCTGCGGCTGAAAAAGTAGTGATTTAAGATGTTTCTCCCTAGTGTAAAGTCCCTACTCTGCTTGTAGCAGGTGTGGTTAAATCTGGTGATGCGATTGACGAATTTCATTAGCTATTAATTCCTAAGCAAAGTTAAGGATGCCTTATTCGCTGGTAATCTAGAGAATCGTCTTTTATTTTTCAGAGATATGAGACCTCCAAGAATAATTTTAGGAATGATGAGTGTAGCTGCTCTAATGGTGATGATGGTAAGTGCCTGCTCCACAGGAACAAACGCTGGAGGATACGGTGCCTCTCCAGGATCTAGCTACAGTGAATATGGCGGAAGAACAGTTTACTACGGGAGCTATGGTCGCGAACTCCCCCACTCGCCAGGCTATTCAGTCACGCCTCCCCAGCAAGCAGTAACCCCCGTCTCGGTGAAACGCCTAAGTAGCAACAAAACCAGAGACCGTCTCGGTCACAGACCTGGTCCCAAAAATTTCAGCACGGTGATCATCGATGCTGGGCATGGTGGCAGAGACTCTGGTGCTGTGGTAAATGGTGTGTCTGAGAAAACGCTGGCACTCGATGTAGCGAGGAGACTCCGCGCAAAACTCCGTGGTAGCTTCAAGGCAGTATTTATCAGAAATGGAGACTACTTCGTGGATTTAGATAAACGTGTGAGAGCTACGCATAAATTCGATGACGCGGTGCTAGTGAGCATCCATCTGAATCACTCAAGATCAAGTTCTGTTAGAGGACCAGAGACGTATTATTTCCGAGTGGATAGCTACAGCCTAGCGAAGCGGATGCAGCGTGCCATGTCAGCTGTCAGCTCCCGAGAAAAAAGCCGCGGACTGGTGAGACGCCGCCTCAGACTCACGCGGAACCCACAGATCCCATGTGTACTTGTGGAACTAGGATATTTATCTAACAGCGCAGAGAGAACCCTTCTCTCCCAAGTCGGCTACAGAGACCGCATGGCATCAGCACTCGCCAGCGCACTCAAAGCTCAGAAAAGAAGTGGCGATGGCGGCATGGGCAAGCTCCCTGCCCCACTAAACAGACCACTCTCAAGAGCAGGTGACTCTGGCGGGCTTTAGAAATAAAGCTGGAAATAAGTTGTAGATAAAAACTTACCTCTGGCTTAAGAGTTTTGCCATTTGTGGATGGGCTGGGGAGAAATTCATCAGAATAATCCCCTCATTCGTATCACCAGAATCTAGCCCCATGCGGTAAACGAATGGTTGAGTGAACGTGATTTCGTTCATAGTTTTTTGCGTCTTAAGTTGTTCGATAATATGCTGCTGAACACGCGTCCCTGGACCGTAAATTTTAGTAACTTCTGTATCCGTAACATAAAGTGCATCTGCCAAGCTGAGACGCGGGTTAGAATCCAGATTTAGTTGATGTTTACAAAAGGTAAGCATAGCAAACGCACCCAGTATAATGAGTGATACCGCAAGCAACAGCTTATATAGATTATTGATCGTTAGCATCTTCATGATAAGCTATCTTAACTCATCAATGGATAGAGAAAAAGCGGATAATAGAAAACTTACCTCTAACTAACTATAGCATGAAACAAAACTCACTCGACAGCTCTGGCACGAATGATACTCTACGACATGCGTAATTTAATCCTCTATTCTTCTATCCTCGCTCTACTAAACCCACTTCAAGCAAAGGAGCCAGTCACAAAGAAACTTCCCGTTGCTGAGCCAGAAACACTTGGCATGTCATCGGAAGAGTTGGCAAAAATTTCTCCTGCTGTGGAGAAACTCATCAAGAAAAACCTCCTTGCTGGCGGCTCCGTGCTCGTGATGCGGAAAGGACACATTGTTTATCAAAACCAGTTTGGATTCAGAAATAAAGCAACAAAAGCACCTGTGAAAGCAGACACTATTTTCCGTATTTATTCCATGACTAAGGCTGTCACTTCAGCCGCTGCCATGAGGCTAAATGACCAAGGGAAAATTGATCTCGATGCGCCTATCTCTAAGTACCTACCTGAGTTCGAGAATCTAACAGTTTGGCAAGCTAAGGGGGACCCAAAACCCGCCAATCCTGCCCCTACGGTGCGAGACCTACTCCGCCACACTGCGGGATTTTCCTACGGCTGGTCGAATCATCCTGTAGATCAACTCTATAAAAAAGCGAAGCCCCTCAGCAAACGTAAGAACCTCTCTGAGATGATCACTTCAGTGAAAGACATTCCCCTGCTATACCAGCCCGGCACTCGCTGGGTCTATGGTATCAATTCTGATGTGCTCGGCCGCGTGGTAGAGGTTGCTTCCGGAGAGCCGCTTGATGAACATTTAGAGAAACATTTTTTCAAGCCGCTCGGTATGGTTGATTCAGGATTCTATGTCCCCAAAGATAAAGCCAATCGATTCTCAGTCTGCTACGGAAGCAAGGCAGGCTTTCTCATACCTACCGACCGCATCATCGGCAGCGCTTACTTGGAGAGAAACAAACATCTTTCTGGTGGCGGTGGACTGGTTTCCACCATCACAGACTACGCTCGTTTCCTGCAAATGATCGCGAATGGTGGGGACTTCCAAGGCAAGAAATACCTCAGCATGAAATCAATAAACCTCATGACTACCAACCAGCTTCCTAAAGAAATTGAAGCGATAAGTTTCGGTAAAGAGGTCCGCCATGGAGTAGGGTTTGGTCTCGGTTTCTGTGTTCGCACAGACGCAGATAAACGCTGGGACGCTGATGCTCCGAAAGGCGAATACGGCTGGGGAGGTGCCGCCAGCACACACTACTGGGTCTCGCCAAAACATCAACTCGTAGTGATCACGATGGAGCAAACCATGCCCTATAATTGGAACCTAGAGAAAACCCTTAAGCCTATTATCTATAACGCGATTAAAGAGTAGTCTAGCGGTAATTCACTTGTAGAGATTTCTGGAGATGATCTAACAGATTCTTGTGAGCAGTGTCCACTTCTTTGGACTTAAGCGTCTTCTGTGGTGAGCGGTAGTGGAAGCTGTAGGCGATGGATTTCTTATCGGCTGGCAATTTCTCACCAGACGGATCCATGAAGACATCGAAGCAATGATAGCTCACGAGAAGTGACTCATTGTGCTTCTTGATGGCTTGCTCGATTTGCGCATTTGTTAGAGTGATGGGAGCTTCCATCGCGGCATCTCTACTTGATCCAGGGAACTGCGGGAGCTCACTGACTTTTCTCTCGCCAGTGTTGAGTTGTTGAAGCTTTTTGATGTCTAGCTCGGCTACGTAGATCGGTGAATTTGAATCCAACTCGCGACAGCGCGCAGGGCTGAGCTGTGCAAAAACTCCGCATGGTTTATCATCTGCTAACACGTCCGCTGAGAGGATGAAACCATCACGCTCGCGAGGTTTGAGCTGAATGTTAGAACCTGGAAGCAACGCAGAAATAATAGCTTTGAGATCGAACAGGTCAGAAATTTCAGGTTGCTTGTTTGCCCAGTTTGATGGTGCTTTCTCACCAGAAATGAGGATGGCTAGTGACTCTGCTTCAAGGTCTTTTGCTTTGCCACCGCCAGCGTTGCGGAATTGTTTTCCTATCTCGAAGAAGCGCAGTGACTTCGCCCCTTGGCGGATATTTCTCGCTGCAGTGGCGACAAGTCCAGGCACTAAGCTCGGACGCATGATCGCGTGGTCTTCACTGAGTGGAAGCTTCACTTGAATGAGGTCTCCATCGATGAGGGGTCTGAGCGGAAGTGCATCAGAAATTTTAGCGATGGTATTCTCGGTAGCATCATGCGCGATAAGCTTCATGGTCTGCGTCTCGTAGAGACCGAGTGATGCGAGCTGCTTCTTGACTGATAATTGATAGTCATAAGCCTGGTCCACATCGCTCTCCGCGACATAAGCTCCACCGAAACGTGAGGTAACATTTTCTAAGCCATGAACACGGGCTACCTCTTCAACGAGGTCAATATGACGGCTTAGATCGAGCCTGAAATGCGGGACCTCCCACATGTTTCCTTTGCGTTCTGTTAGACCGAGCTTGGTCAAAATATCCTTAGCATCATCGAGCGAGATACTACCACCCATGAGCTGATCTAGCTTGGCTATGTCCAGCTTCACTGGCTCCACGAGTGTGGGAGCCTCGCCTGCTGTTAGAGTGTGGCTCGTAATCTCGCCTCCTGTGATTTCAGTAATGAGCTTGGCTGCATAAGCGGATGCTGTGAGGACATTTTGTGAGTCCGTGCCTCGCTCAAATCTGTATGAAGAATCTGAGGTGAGAGCGGTGCGGCGAGATGTTCTACGGATGAATGACGGAGTGAAATACGCAGACTCTAGGATGATGTCAGTGGTAGTCTCAGTGACTCCACTATCCTCACCACCCATGATGCCGGCTAGGGCTAGCGCGCTTCCAGATGCATCTGAGATGAGGAGATCATCAGTTGTTAGAGTGTGTTCTTCGCCAGTGAGGGCGGTGAATTTCTCACCATCATTTGCGAGGCGGATGTCTAGCTTCTGATCCACTTTCGCCGCATCAAATGCGTGTAGCGGATGCCCTAACTCATGCAGAACATAGTTGGTAATATCTACGATGTTATTGATAGGACGTAAGCCGATGGCTTCTAACTTTGTCTTCAGCCAAGCTGGGCTATCAGCCACCTTTACGTTAGAAATTTTCACTGCCGAGTAGAACGGGCATCGCTCAGGTGCAGAGAGAGAAATGAAGCTAAGAAACTCCTTAGAATCACAGATCGGATAAGTATGAAGTTTCCTTTCGATGCCTGTAAGCGCAGACAGCTCGCGCGCCATGCCAGTGTGGCTGAGAAGATCAGGTCTGTTCGGCGTGACCTCTACTTCGATGATCGTGTCTGACTCATACATCTGCACTAATGGCTTACCTATTTCTGAGTCTGATGGCAAAATAAGTAAGCCATCCACATCATCAGGAATACCAATTTCGCTTCCGCCACACAACATTCCTCTGGATTCCACACCACGGAGTTTTCCGTCCTTAATCACGAACCCGCCACCGAGATCTGCACCTGGAAGCGCGCAGGGAACCTTGTCACCTACTTGATAATTCTGTGCGCCACAAACGATCTGACGCAGACTCCCCTCGCCCGCATCCACTTGACAAACCTTGAGGCGATCCGCATCTGGATGCTGCACCGCCTCCTTGATCTGCGCCACCACCACCAGCTCCGTGCTGAGACCTTGCTGCTGAATCCCCTCCACTTCCACACCCGCGAAGGTGAGCAGGTCATCGATTTCTTGGATAGAATGATTGCTGAGATCTAGGTGGTCGTTGAGCCAGTTGAGTGAGACGTTCATTGTTAGTGATAAGTAGTTAAATTTTGCTGGCACTTGATTGCGGACATTAGAGAAAAAGTCAAGAGTCTTCCAGCAAGATAGCTGGCAAGATGAAAGAGTAAAAGCGGAGTAATGACCTAGCTTTTTATAATCTTGCAAAGCAGTGCGATAACAAGGACTTTGAATTTTCACAAATGAGACTACCAGCATATCAGTGGAGAGAAATAGGTCTCTCGGAAAGTAATCGGATTCGTTCTTTGGCGATTCTGATGATAGTAATGCATAATTTTCTGCACTTGATCATGGGTGCCCCTGGGGAGAATGAGTTTGGTTATTCATCTGAGAAATTCCAATATTTTTTAGATGGCTTATGGAATACTCCCGCTGATTTCGTGAGGATTATTTTTTCTTATTTGGGGCATTATGGGGTGCAAGTATTTTTCTTTCTGAGTGGCTACGGAGTGGCTCTCAAATACCGAGATCACATTCCATCGTGGTGGTCATTTGTTAAGAAAAGGCTACTCTCACTTTACCCTGCTATTCTGGTCGCAGCTTGTGGATATTTAATCTATGTTGGCTTACGCTTGGGCAGCGAAGAAGTTTTCGCCATCGAAGGATGGAATCTAGTGAGACAGATCACTGGTGTCTCTAATTTCATTCCTGATAACATTTATCACCCTATCGGACCTTGGTGGTTTATCGGAGTGATTGTTCAGTTTTATCTGCTGGTTCCTTTTTTCCTGAAGCAGAAATTATGGAACCGAACTGCATTTCTGTTAGGTTTAATCATCACCTCTATCTTGTTAGAATATTTTTTAGGACCTGTGTTGAGGCAGAAATTTTCTTTAAACATCAATCACACCATCCTGGGTCACTTAGATGTCTGCGGTCTAGGAATGCTAGCAGCTCACTATAAGAAACTAACAATTCCTCTGTGGGTTTTCGCTACGGCATGTGCATTATTTGTCTTGGGGAATTATGGTGCAACGATGTGGATCATTGCCGCCTTAGCTATGACTATTTTACTAATTCCTCTGCTCAGAATCTTGGTCATCACATGTAGTAAAAGCCAAATCTTAGACCGCGCTATGCTTTATCTAGGAGGTCTTTCTATGTATCTGTTTCTTTGCAATGGTTACCTAAGATCACCATTGTTAGACTGGGCGAAAGACGATCCATCGTGGTGGAAGAGCATCTGCTTATGCATTATTTTCATCTGCTTCATCATCGTCTGGGCTATTTTTTTGAGACGCATAGAGCAGAAATTGAAGCAAATCATTAGTGCAAAAAATGGATAATCTTCTCTGCTGTCAGAGGACCTATCCCGGGGGTTGACTCGATTTCTTTCTGAGTCGCTTTTTTGATTTTAGCGATGGAGCCAAATTTCTTCAGCAGCGCATTCTTACGGACGGTAGTCATTCCCGGACAGTCATCAAGAAGGCTTTCTCTCATGCGTTTTTTGAGCAGGAGTTCGTTGTAGAGATTGGCGTAGCGGTGGGCTTCATCACGGATGCGCTGCATGAGCTTGAGCGCGCCTTGGCTGTGGTCGATGCGGAGTGGCGTGCTGTTCCCCGGGAAGAAGATTTCCTCTCGTTGCTTCGCTAGACCGATGATATTTAGCCCGTGCAGACCCAGCTTAGTGAGTTCCGCATGAGCTGCTGAGAGCTGTCCTTTCCCCCCATCCACGATCACTAAATCCGGAAGCGCTATGGGACTAGCCCCCTCAGCACGCAGCCGATAAAGTGTTTCTGTTAGATCATCCTGCGAGTGCTCAAGCTCCGGATTAGCACGGATGCTCTCACTTGCTATTCGGTAGTATCTTCTTCTCACCACCTCCGCCATGGATGCAAAATCATCTTGCCCCTCCACCGTCTTGATGCGGTATCTACGATAGTTAGCATTATCCGGCGCACCATTCAGAAACCTCACCATAGACGCCACGCTGTGGGTCGATGACACATTTGAAATATCAAAACATTCCATAATCCCGGGAGGTCTGGAGAGCTTGAGATAGTCGCCTAGCTCCGCTAAATCTTCAGCTGGCAGAACTGTAGTAGGGATCGATTTGGTATGGGCAAACTGTCGCGCTTTGATCGTTGTTTTCTCTAAATTATCTATCACGTCTCGCAGCTCAGCAGCCTTCTCGAAATCAAGATCACTAGATGCCTTCTCCATTTCCCGTTTAAGCTGATTCACCCTGTCACGCCTACCTTTCCCGGAGAGCAGCGCACAGGCATCCTCCACTCTCTCTAGGTATTCCTGATCAGAAATTTCACCCACATACTGCTCACCATAACGGCGGTTCAGCACCTCACCCACCTGCTTGTACGCGGGGTCATTTTCAGCCTTTGGCGCCTGAGTCCAGATGCCAAATTCCTTATTAATCCAATCCAACGTAGCGATCAACGCGCTACCATGCACAAAGGGACCGAAGTATTTATACCCATCATTTCTCCGTATCCTGCACAGCTTAAACACCGGATACTTCGCCTCCAAATCTATCTTCACTAAGAAGTAACGTTTATCATCTTTCAGCGCGATGTTGTAGCGTGGGCGGTATTGCTTGATCAGCTTTTCTTCTAAAATGAGCGCCTCTTCTTCATTCCGAACCACATGCGTCTCGAAATCCCAGATAGAATCCAACAACGCCCGCGTCTTGATGTCCGCCCTCTTCTTGCGCGATGGCATGAAATAAGACCCCAGCCGCTTTCGCAGCACCTTAGCCTTCCCCACATAGATCACATGCCCCAGCCTATCCCGCATAATATAAACACCGGGCTTCAGTGGCACGGTATGCATTCTAGCGCGGAGTTCTGGCAGCTTAGTTGACATTGCTAAATTTTACCCCTCCCTATTTCCAAACTACCTTATCCATCGCTGGCTTTCTACTACTCTTAGGCCATTCTCTCCCCTCCTTTGGCCAGCCCACATAGAGCAGCCCTAGGCATTTATCATCATCACCTAGCTTCAGAAATTCTGCAAAATTTTCACCAGACGCCACTGCCGGAGAGGACCAAAACATTCCTAACCCTGCTGACGATGCTGCCAGATGCATATTCTGCACCGCACACGCCACCGCCGCTATCTCTTCTACCATCGGGATCTTAGGTAAATTTCCCGGACTCGCAATGATCGCCATCACTGCATGAGCATACAGCGGATTCCGCCCCATTTTTTCATACTTTTCAGGCTTAAACTCTGCCTCAGGAGTATCCACCTTGTAAGCTTCTTGCAAGGCTTCAGCCAAATGTTTCCTACTCTCACCACGAAAGATCGTAAACCTCCATGGCTCAGTATGATTATGGCTAGGCGCCCAGTTCGCACACTCTATCAGCGTCTGCCACATGCCATCCGTGATCTCCTTGTCAGAATCCATATTGATAGGCTTCACGCTCCGCCTATTTGCTATCATTGCCGCTGTCTCTGTAATATTCACGGCATATTCATAGTGCTGAGAACCGAACAGGTCAAGCCCTCCAAAATTGAGAATACTCTCTTGAAACGAATTGACATCCTAAGTAATTTGGAAAATATCGACCGATGACAAATATAAAAACACTTTTGATAAGCTCCCTTTTCGCATTACCTCTAGGCTTACCCAGTTCAGCAGCTGTGCAGTTCACTTTTGACTATTCTGCTGCTAGTGATTTTGATGCTACAAGCATGGCATCGCTTGAATCCGTGGCTAGTGAGCTAGGCGCCATTTTTAACCACACCGCCACCATCAACATGCGAGTAACTAGCTCCAATATTAATAACGGAGTTCTCGCAAGCGCAGGTTCAGAGTTCGCTGCCTCTGGTGCAGCTGGCTTCGGAAACAGAGGAATCGTTGGCACTAAGATTTTAGGTGGAGCTGACGCAAATGGTTCAGCCTTTGACGGAACAGTAGATGTGAACTTTGCTAACAACTGGGATTTCGATGATAATGTTGCTGCTGGCGCATTTGATTTTAAATCCACTATCAAACATGAGCTTCTACACGCAGTGGGTTTTGCTAGCTCAATCGCCCAAAACGGTGGTGACCCATTTGGTAGCTCAGTAGGATCAGCTAATAGTTTCTGGCTGCCCTTTGACGAATTCGTGGCTGACTCATCTGGTGCTATTATTGATGGGTCAACATTTGCTTTAAATTCTTCTCGCTGGAATACGGCTTCCGTAGGTGGAGCGGGATCATCTGGCCTCATTTTCAACGGAGCAAATGCTGTGGCAGCTAATGGTGGAAACCCAGTCTATCTCTATTCTCCTGGACCATGGGAAAACGGTAGTAGTGGGAGCCATCTTGATGATGCATTCTACACTTCTCAGAATCTTCTCATGGAAGCTGCAGCTGATCCAGGTCCTAGTGCTAGAGATGTCAGTGCCTTAGAACTAGGAATACTCAAAGATCTAGGCTTCAATGTGGTTCCTGAGCCATCTAGCTCACTACTTATCCTCGTTTCAGGAGGGATTTTTGCACTCAGAAGAAGAAGGTAGTTAATCCTACTGAATTAACTGCCTGCATTTTTTCAAAAACAATTCATCAATTATCTTGCTAAATCATCCTCAGCGGGTTAAGTCCGCGCGCGCTTGTTTTTAGCCGCCGCAAAAAAACGAAAAGTACTGGCAAGCGAGGACCCTAAATGCGACGGGCTTTTCACCCAAAATTCTGCTCACCTGAATCAAGGTAAGCAATTTAAATACAATGGTAAACGAACTAATAAAAGAGATGGTTGACGCTGGCGTTCATTATGGACACCAGACGCGCAAATGGAACCCGAAGATGAAGCCTTACCTCATGAAGGACAAAGGTGGTATTTACATCATCGACCTAGAGAAAACTGTGCAGTGCCTCGATAAAGCGAGCGACTACCTCAGTGACCTCGCTGGCAAAGGTAAGAAAATCCTCTTCGTAGGATGCAAGCGCCAAGCACAGGAAGCAGTAAAAGAAGCAGCTGGAGCAGCTGGTCAATACTACGTGAATCATCGCTGGCTCGGTGGCACACTTACTAACCTCGCGACCATCCGCCGTTCTGTAGAGCGTCTCAAGTATCTTGAAGACATCGAGAAATCTGCTGAGTTCAAGGCAATGTCTAAGAAAGAACTCGCAGCACTCGGACGTGAGCGCGAGAAGCTCTTCCGCAACCTAGATGGTGTGCGCGACATGGAGAAACTCCCTGACGCAATCGTTATCGTTGACTCCGCTCGTGAGACCATCGCAGTAGCAGAAGCTCGCCGCCTTAACATCCCAGTGATCGCTATCGTTGACTCAAATGCTGACCCAGCAAAAGTTGACTACCCGATCCCAGGAAACGACGACGCGATCCGCTCAATCCGCATCATCCTACAGAATCTTGTTGATTCTATCGTAGTAGGAGCAAAAGGATAATTTTCATCAGAAAAATATAATTCACACTAAAGATATGGCTATTTCAGCAAAAGCAGTATCAGAACTGCGTAAACAAACTAGTGCAGGCATGATGGCTTGCAAAAAGGCTCTAACAGAAACTAACGGCGATCTCGAAGCTGCCGCTAAACTCCTCCGTGAAAAGGGAGAAGCTAAGCGCAGTGACCGTGCAGACCGTGAGACATCTGAAGGCATCGTAGCTACACACGTAGCAGCAGACGCTAACTCAGGCATCCTCGCAGTTGTAAACTGTGAGACAGACTTCGTGGCTAAGAACGATGCATTCCAAGCATGGGTCGGAGAAGTTCTAGAAGCCGTTGCAAACAGCGGAGCAGCTTCAGCAGAGGAAGCTCTCGCAGTTTCATTTGGTTCAGAGGGAGGCACAGTAGAAAACGCTCTTGGTGCTAAGTTCGCTGAGCTCGGAGAAGTGATAAAGATCTCACGCCTCGCTCGCTTTGAAGTATCTGGAAACGGATCCATCGCCTCATACATCCACATGGGTGGCAAGGTAGGAGTTCTTCTCGAAGTAGGATGCGAAAATGCAGACACTGCTAGTAACGATGAGTTCAGCACACTTCTCAAGGACATCACACTCCACATCGCAGCAGCCAGCCCAGCTGGACTCACACGCGATGACATTGATGGCACAGTCGTAGAAGAAGAGAACGAGATCAACCGCAAGCAACTCCTCGCAGACGGCAAGCCGGAAGCGATCATCGACAAGATCCTCATCGGCAAGATCAACAAATTCTACAGCGAGCAAGTCCTCACTGAGCAGGCATTTGTAAAAGATCCAGACCTCAGCATCGCTAAGCTTCTCGAAGCAAAAGGCAAGGACCTAGGTGACACCCTCACCATCCGCCGCTACGAGCGATTTGGTATCTAATTTAGGCATCTAATTTAGAACCTAAGAGAAACACATTTCAAAGCCTTTACTCGGTCATCGAGTAAAGGCTTTTTCGTATAGTTCTGGTTCAGTTTGAAATCTACAAATGGTTGCAATGTAAACTCTTTATGAAAATTCTGCTTCACCCAGAGTCGAATTCTGCCTAGTCTCCCTGGCGATGAAGCTACTTTACTTCTTTCTATTTACATTCACATCACTTGCGCTGACTCCACAGAGCCATGCACAAGTGCAAAATCCCGCTAGGCATAAGGTGAAGCCAGGATCTATCTTTCTCTCAGGCTACTCCGCCCTCAACGAAGCAGAAAAGCTAGAAGCTGATGAAAAATACAAAGAAGCTTGGAATAAATACCACCAGGCTATGCGGTATTATAAAACGCTCAGCAACAACTACCCGGAGTGGAAAAAAACACTCGTCAATCTTCGGATAGAAAGCACCAATAAATGTATTGCCCGTGTGGAACCATTAGCACAAAAAGAACAACTCGCCAGTAGAGAAAAGTATAAAAAATACATCGAGTCTAACACCTCAGAGAACGGCATTCCTAGTCCTAATTTACCTAAACTCAGCGGCAGGCAGCAACAGCGTGTTGCGGATCTCAGCGCCAGAGAAAGGCAATATAAAATTCAGCTCAACAAAGAACGCCGCGAGCACAAAGCAGAAACACACAGACTCAATCAGGAGATAACCAAACTCCAGAATCACGTGAGAAAATCTGCTCAAGGTATAGGCACAGAAAATTCCCAGACTAAAATTCTCAACGACCAAATTCATAAACTACAAGAGCAGCTCAGATCCTCTCAGAGGCAATCCAAAGCAGCTCAGAACAAGACCATCCAAACACTGGATAAACTCACACGTGAACGCGCCAAGCTAGCCACTGCTCCCCTCAAAAAAGACATTGAAAAGCTCGCACAGGACAAGCAACGACTCGAAACCGAACTAGAAAACTTCGTTTCCCATCACAAGAAACTACTCGATAGTCATAAAGAACTCGCCAAGCAAAGAGATGATCTCGTAAACGAACTAAAGCTCGCTCAGAGTGCCTACAAGCAGAAGACCGAGCAGCTAGATAATTCCAAAGCGGCTAGCCACAAAGTAGTGAAAGCACTCAGAGGGCAGATCAAAGCCCAAGCCGCTCAGATCACCGCGCTTAATAACCAAGTAGCTGCTCTCAATACCGAAAATGAAGGGCTACGAACCCAGCTAGCTACTACTGATGAGATCAACAGAGAACTCACTCAAAACCTTGCCGCTGTCACCCTAGAAAGAGACAAGTATTCAGCACTGCTCGACCTAGACCAAACTGACCGCACCAAGAAAACTATCCAAGAAGCACTCAGACTCGGGGAAGAGCTCAGGAAGGCTCAAGACTCCATCAAACAACTGCAAGCAAACCAAAATGCAGTTCAGGACGATATACTCGACGCACAAGCCAAGCTCGCAGTTGCGAAAAGAAAAATCATCAACCTTCAAAACGAGAACACCGCCTACATCAGGCGCATCGGCTCACTCGAAGATAACCTCAGAGCCACTAAAGCCCAGATAGAGCAAGGCATCGCTAAAGGTGCTAACAATCCACTCCAAGCAGAAGAGGTAAAAACTCTCAAGACCGCGCTGAAGCGTATCACCACTCAGCTAGAGCGCAGGAAGCAAGCTGAGCAGATACTCGTAGAGGAATACCAAAAAGCGAACATTAAAAACCCAGCTCTCATGGATGCCATCGTGAGTCTAACAGATAATAACGTCACCCTCACTGCGAGAGAAACTCAGATGCTCAAGGAAAAAGAAGACACTGATAGATTTACCATCGCTAGTGGTACTCGATCTGCTGAAGTCAGACAGATAGCAAAAACCAAATCCAAAAACCAAATCGAAGCCTTAGAATCTATCGCCAGAAAATGTATAGAAAAAGGTAATCTGAAAACAGCAAAAGACATCTTCGATCAAGCTTATGATGACCACGGTCACCACTACCCATTCTTCATTAACCGAGGAGTAGTCCGCGCTCAGTTAGGCGAGTTTATGGAAGCTGAAGAAATTTTTGAATCTGGCTCACAGCTTAAAGAAAAAAATGCCTACACGCACTTCATGTTAGGTTACTGTAGATTCAAAAATAATAATGATGTGATGGCGAAGAAGTCACTAGAGGCAGCCATTCACATCCGCCCAGACTATGTAGATGCTTATATCTACTTGGGACTCATCGCGCACGCGAATGGCGATGATAGCAAAGCAAAAGAACATCTAAAAAAAGCAACTAGAATAGACCCTGAGCACAAGGAAGCTCAGTTCAACCTCTCTCAGATCCACTATATGTTAGGTGAAAAAACGAAGGCACAAGAAGCCTACAACAATGCACTCCGGGCTGGACTACCACCAAATTTTGAATACGAGAAAAAGATAGGGATCGATAAAGCCCAATAAAAAATACTACAATCAAAATGAAAACACTAATCAAACTCAGCATCGCAACAATCATAGCCATCTCATTTTCATCCTGCCAGACCATGCCATCTGGAAATGATAACGTCATCCCACCAGTGCACAATACCACTACTGGACCGATGATTGTCTGCTAGTAAGTTAGATCATGCGCCTCGCCATCATCAGTGTCTCAGCTGGCATTTTTCTAAATTCTTGCTCACACCATCACCCAAACCACCACGCGCTCAAACCCGTCCCAGATGGGCACAAACCTATCTTGGAAAACCAGCGCGCTCGTGTGATGGAGGTCATTCTCCCTCCAGGCGGCAAGGTCCCGCTACACAATCATGACTTACCCGCAGTCATCATTGTTCATCAAACATCTGAGAGCATAGTCAGAGACGCCACAGGGAAAATAGTGAGCCAAGGCGCGCCCCCAAAAGGTGCCTACTGGACACCCGCTAACCGCCCGCACTACAGCATAGAAAATACCGGCAAAAAAACCATGCACCTCTACCGCGTGGAGGTGAAGTGACGTGAAGCTGTAAACGTCAAAACCGCCAAGAACACCGCACCAGCCACAACAGCTAAAATTGGTGATAAGCCGTGTGCTATGGTCATGAAGCCTAGAATGAGTGCCGTGCCAGCTGCGATCAGGGCATAGGGAAGTTGGGTTATGACATGCTCTTGAGGCGTGACTCCACAGGCGAATGCGGCGACGATGGTGGTGTCTGAAAATGGTGAGCAGTGATCGCCAAACACCGCTCCACTGAAGACGGCTGATATGGCTGCCGGAAGCAAGCCTATTTCATTTCCTGCTAGATCCAGGTAGGCAGGTATAGCGATCGGCATGAGCAGTGCCATCGTCCCCCATGACGAACCAGTGACAAGAGACATCGCTGCTCCTGTCACAAAAATGGCAGCCGGCAGATAGTGCACGGGGAAATGTGTACCGAGCGCGGAGGCTACCCATTTTCCCGTGCCCAGCTCACTGATCACGCTGCCAAATGTCCAGGCTAGGATGAGAAGAAGCACGGGCTGGAGCATGGATGAGACGCCAGATTTCACAGTCTCAGGAAGCTCTGCACGCTTTCCTTTAGGGAAAAATGCGCAGGCTGCAAAAAGCCCAATGAGTGCTCCGATGGTGAGCGCATAGGGACCTGCATCGCCACTAAATGCGTCCTTTAACTTAGTGCTAGTAATCGGAAATAGTGTGGCAGTTTCCCAAGTATAAAAGAGCGTGAGTATGGCTACTGAAAGAATGAAGATGGGAGATAATGCTACTTTTATAGGGCTGCTGGAATCACTAGAGGTAAGTTTTTTATCTCTCGGTGCGCCTACGGGATGAGTAGCCTTAGCACGTTTCATCGGGCCTATATTCCATTTTCTGAAAATAACTAATGCGAGAAAAATGAGCGTGAACAGGCAGTAGAAATTGTTAGGTATTGATTTAAAAAACAGTTGATACGCGCTGTCCGTCACTTGCGTATATGGCTGGATAGCCTGCTCTATGAGTGACAGCTGAGTGGCTATCCAAGTGGAAATAAATGCGATACACGCCACCGAACTAGAAGTAGAATCCACGATGTAGGCGAGCCTTGCTCTTGGCACGCTGAGTTTGTCTGCGAGTGGTTTAGAAATTCTCCCAAGGAGAAGAGAATTTGCCAAGCCATCGAAAAAACAGAGCAATCCTAGCCCTGCAGTTGTCGCCTCTAAACTACGCTGAGGATCACTTTGTTTTTTACCTAACAGTTTATTTGCCAGAGTTTCAAACCCGCCAGACTTCTCTATAACCAGAGCGAAAGCTCCTAGGATCAGCGTAAAAAGTATCGCACCAATATGCCACGTTCCTGAGAAAGCAGGAAAGAAATGTTTTTCTGTTAGATGGACCACCGCGTGAAAAATATTCCCATTTGTTAGAAAAATTACCCCAGTGAGAGAACCAAAAAACAACCCGAGAGTAGCCTGATGCGCAATCAGGGTAATGAGTAACGCAACCATTGCTGGCCAGATTGCACGTACAAGAGCAGAATCACCTGTGGATGAAATACTCGCCAATACGCAACTCAAGATGAGTATGCCAATGAATAAAATAGAAAATGATAAGTGATTAGATTTCTGCACGAGCGACTAGTGTTAGATCATTTTTTCTATGAATCAAATCACAAAAAATACTACTTATGCTGCTTTCTGTATTCCGTAGGAGTCATTTGCATCATCTTGCGGAAAAACCGCGAGGCATCCTCACTCGCAGTGAAGCCCATCGCATAAGCTATCTCCCCGATACTTTTATCGGTATTGATAAGATATTCACGGAACGTATTTGCACGAACTATATCAATCTCCTTCTTAGGTGAACGCCCCAGTGTCTTAGCCATAATTACCTTTAATGAGCTTTGGCTCAGATTAGCCGCCTTACAGACATCTTGAACTTTGAGCAACCTCCTAGGTGCTTCTGCCCGAATGTATTCGATAGCCGCCTTTGTCCTAGGGTCGTGATAAGCTAGGGTGTTCGTAGAGGTGCGCATTTTAAACTGCTCCACAGGTATCTCAGTCATTGCCGGATAAGTTTTACCATTAATGAGTGCATTCATCGCTTCTGCCGCCTTATAGCCAATACTTGTGCTGGGAATATCCACGCTCGTGAGAGAAGGTAGGTGAGTCAGACAGAAGAGCGGATTGTTCCCGAAACCAACTATCGCAACCTGTTTAGGAATTTCGATTTCTAACTGCTTACAAATACTGATAACATTACCGGCCATAAGATCATCTGATGCTAAAACGCCTATCGGATATTCCAGTTCTGGTAACATTCCTGAAAGTTTTTCTTTTAGAAACGCAGCCCTCTCATGCTGGGGCAATGCATTCACATCAAACTCATACAAAGCATGCTCTATCCCTTTCTTATCACACTCACCCTTGAGCCCTGTCCATCGGTCACTTGAATAATCACGGTTACTCCTGCCAATAAAAATCACGCGTTTCAAACCAAGGTCAGACAGATGTCTGGCTGCCACTTCTCCAGCTTGGACATTATCAGGCTTAATGGTGGTAACATTTGGAGCCAGCACTGAACTTATATTCACCAAGTTAATGCCTCGTTCTTGAAAAGATTTTATCTCATCTTCTGTATAGCGAAAACTGATTATTCCATCCCCTTCCCAGCTATCATCGATTTTGAGTTCAGGTAATTCACCATCAGATTTACGAGGTATCTCAAGCTGCCAAGAAACTTCATTTTTACGCAGAAAATAAAGAATTCCTCGGATGATCGCATTCCTACCTGGATACCAACTAGGGATTCTGATTCCTATTTTTTTAATCATATCTGATGACGCTTCTTGCATGTTTGACGTTTTCTACAGTTCTAACTACTGCTTTTGCAAAGAAAATCGCTTACAAGGTCTATATCTACATATCATTTGACTAATTCGCTAGACCTTTGAAGTTGTTGAGGCTCCAGTGCGTTAGTATTGTATTTGTATATACAAAACCTGTATTTTATGAAGCACCAAATCAAACATCAGCCTTTCCCCGATGGGAAAACAAGAATTATTCATCTACGTGATAAAGGCTTCGCGCTAATTAGCTCAATAATGATCATGACTTTGCTCACCATGATCGCATTTTCGATGCTTAGTTTTTCTGCCATTACCACGCGTACTAGTAAATTCACTAACCCATATGTGGCTGCACAAGCAAACGCTAGAATTGCTCTGATGACAGCCATTGCTCAGCTCCAAGAAACAATGGGACCAGATCAGAGAGTGAGCATTAACGCTAGTATACTCGACTCCAATATCGATACATTAGAAATAGATAACGTGAACCAACCTCAATGGGCAGGAGCCTCAGACACACGAATAGATGATCAGGAAATGATCTATCGTGATGATCTTTTAGGTGGATTATTCGATAGAAGAACTAATCTCGCATGGGATTCAACAGACTGGAAAAAAAGTAGAGTCTCACAATGGCTTGTTAGCGGCAGCGGCAGAGAAAATCTTTCCCCCATTGATTTTGACTCCAGTTTAAACGCAGTTCAACTCACCTCAACGATGAATGGCACAAGAAAACCCGTTTTCGTTCCTGAAGTAACTCTACCAGATGGAGGCTATGCCTACTGGGTCAGTGATGAGAATCAAAAAATAAGACTCAACTTAAAGGAAGTAACTAATGATCAACTAGCTCTCAATGGTCTGACGAGACCCACTGAGGCGCTGATCGAAACTAGCCTAGATTTCGTAGAACAAGACAAACCTAAGGCTATATCCTTAGATATGTTAGATCTCGTGGACGGAAACTCCGCTAACTTTGACCGCTACCTCTATGATGTATCGTCAGATAGCCAGTCCATATTAGCTGACACGCTACGTGGAAATTTGAAACAAGATCTCAGTGTCTTCTTAGAAAAAGGTGACCAGCCTAATCTAACAGAAAGCTCTAAAATACTATCATTTGGTCTTAAAACTAGTGACCGTATGGCGGGTTTTAGAAATGAAGAAGAGGCAACTTATTACGGAAAAAACTGGAATAGTGAATCCAAGCACAAACTACAATCTCCTCGCTGGGGCCTGTTAAAATCATGGACAGATTATGCTAAACAACACTCAGGATCTTCTAGCTCAAGCATCCCAATCCAAATTGCTAACAGATTCCAAGAATATGATGATGATAGAGTACTAAAACAACAAGCTGCTCTTGACGATCAGAGCAAAGTTGAAATCCGTCCTATCTTAGTGGAAAGCTCAATTTACACTAACCTTACAAGTAGAATATCTGGCGGCAAACGCGTGCTTCGACTTCATATTTATCCTAGAGTAGTGCTCTGGAATCCCTACAACGTAACAATAAAAGCGGCTCCTTACCTGGTGCATAACAGAATGATAGGCGACCAAAATATGACCATCAGGATGGCTGACGCCACTACAAAAGATTGCACCTTTCACCTGCCTAAATTCGATACTGTTCTCACGCCCACGGGCGATGCCCGTAAAGGTTGCCTTATATTCAGTCTAGCACCAGTGGATTTAGAACCTGGAGAATGCCTCGTTTTTAGCCCTGCTGCTGGGAACTCCACTCCATTTAATGTAGCTCAACCAACGCGTAATGTTTTAACTGCCACCAAAAGCCCTGGAACTGATAACTTCTACCTAGATAACGCGGTATATAGTGATGGCGCGCTAAGCACATTTGACTCTTCACCTAGGCAGTTCAAGTTTAATTCAAGTTCCTCTCAAGACTACATGACGATCCTTCTTGGATACCCTAACAATTCATACAATGCTGGTGCTAGTTACAGTAATATGAGAGAAAGCTTTAATGCTCTGCAAGTAGTTCAAGCTAGTTACAAAGCTGGAGCTTATGGAAACGCACACGGAAGATGGAACAGCGCTGTTGAGCCTCCCATTGAACCGACAGCGACAGGCTACAACGCCAAACCAAACTACAAAACACGCGAAGGGTACCGCTTAAGATGGTTCGATGAGCATGGCTCAAACAAAGCACTGGCTAGTCCATCAAGAAATCTCCAAGTCTCACACATAGCAAACGGAAATATCCGTGCTCAGCTACACATGCGCACCCCTCACTCCTTACTCACTTGGACTGAACCAGAACTGTTTGGAAACTACACCCGCGACATGTGGAATGTCGATGTAGGCTGGGATAACATGGAACCTATCCCGCTAGATGGAGGTAAGTTTGGAGGCAATCCCTTTGCGGCTCCTCAAGACTGGGCTGCGGAGAGATACATCCTCTTTGAACTTCCTAAAGAAGATGTTCCTCTAATATCCATTGCTAAATTTCAGCACACCCCAATCTCGGCATTTGGTTGGCATCCTACTTACGTTATTGGCAATTCATTCCCAGATCCTCGTGCTCAACTAAAACAAAGTTCACATAAATATACTGCCCGTGGAGGATGGACACAAAACTTACAAAATAGCTACATTCAAGCACTTTTCCAACGCTGGATCCAACGTGACCCGAGATCTAAAAGCACTGAGATCGATCAGCTCATGTATGACTGCAGCTATGAGATAAACTACGGAATATGGGATCGCTATTTCCTCTCAGGAGCCAAAGAAACTGAGAAAAATCAAGCCGCTGACAATAACAGCACCCACATTTCGAATGAGCATCTTACATTACTTAATGCAGGAAATAAAAATCAACTAAAAGAATCACTCATAGACTTCCACAAAGCAGCCTACAGCCTCGCTAAAGATGGCGGGTTCAACGTTAACTCAACTAGCGTCATTGCTTGGAAGGCTCTACTTGCATCTAATAGAGGGCGTAAGATAGCGGGAACAGAAAACTCTGGCGAAACTCCTTTCGCGAGAATTCTAACAGCAAAAGAAAAAGCAAATAGCTCTGCCTCAGATGATGATGATACTTGGAATGGTTTCCGATCACTTACTGATGAGCAGCTTGACACACTCGCACGCGAAATCGTAAAGCAAGTCAAACTGCGTGGTCCATTTGTTTCTGTTAGTGATTTTGTGAACAGAAGACTCTCCGATGACCCTAGAGTCCGATATGGAGTACTCCAGCAAGCCATCGAAAACGCTGGATTAAATGACAACTTCAATGACTACGCCATTGATCAAACAAAGATCAACACTGGTGGTCAGATTCGTGGCACACTTGATCAAACACTCAAAGCCAAACACAGTGCAGCTGGAGCTCCTGGATACCTCATGCAAGCAGACATTCTCCAGACACTCAGCCCATCGCTTTTTGCTAGATCAGATACATTCAAAATAAGAGCCTATGGATGCGCTAAAGATAGTAGCGGTAAAATCCTAGCCAAAGCTTACTGCGAAGTAATTGTTCAACGTAGCACACAACCTATTCAACCAGACTCCTCTGGAATCAACCCCATCAAAGATGACGAATGGGGAAGAAAATTCAACATCATCAGATTCCGTTGGATGAACGAAAATGAACTTTAAAAAATACAGACACACACCATGAAAATCTTACTTTTTATTTTAACCAGTATGGGCGTTTCTCTCGCTCAAGAAACAGCAACACCACCAACAAACACGGATAAAAAAGGAACCCGTAAAGTTCGTATACTTGCTGTAGGAGACACTCCTATTTCACGGATGATTATGACTCAAAAATCTGTCAAAGCCATGATCGGTCACGAAGCCGAGATCGATAAAAAATTACTACCACCCAAGCTACTCTTTATCCATAAAGACCAGAAAAAGAAGGAGAACTCAAATAATGAAAAAGATAAAGAAAGCACTTCTAAGGAAAAAATACGCTTATCTCTGGGAATGATGAGTCCTACCATTGATGTAAAAACAAAAGGTAGCAGCCTAAAACTAAGCGCATCAGAAACTCTCGCGGTGGAAGCCAAACCGTATTCTACCATTCAACTACCAGCTGAATCTCGGGAGAATCTCATCATCCTCTACAAGCACATTAAATCCAAAACATGGAATGAACCAAGAACCATCGTTCTCTCGAACGATAAAGTAAACTTCCCTCCACAAACCGTCCGAATAGTAAACGCATCATCACTTACCGTGGGAGTAATGATTGAAAATAAATCAGTCACATTGAAATCAGGTCAGGTTAAGAAAGTAACCCTCCCAAAAGGCAAGAACATCCGCATTAAAGGCTTTGCAAAACTTAAAGACAAAACTCTAAAGATAGGTAACTCAGCAATTAAACTAGACAATAATCAGCGCTTAGATTTCGTCTTCCATAACCGAATTTCGGATAGCAGGAAGCCCATCCGAATCGCTAAGTTTCCTCAAACGGTAGCGCCTTAAAGCTAATCAAGAATCAATTTTTCTACCCTCCCACTTTCTTTAATCTGATAAATCACATCCCCCAGTAACTTGGCTTCGGATATCTGGTGAGTTATGAGTAGTGTGCTTATTTCCTCTCTTTGAATAGTTGCCTTCACCACCGTCATCACCTCTTGCAGTGTTTCTTCATCTAGCCCAGTAAAGCTTTCATCTAGACAGAGCAAGGCTGGCTTAGCCGCAATAGCACGCCCTATTGCTACACGTTTCGCCTCCCCGCCAGAAAGTCCTCGCGGCTGCCGATCCAGAAGATCTTTTATCCCTAACTCATCTGCCACTTCTTCCACACGAGCATCTATATCAGCTCGTTTCCACTTCCTTAAAAGTGGCCCATAAGCCAGATGCTCCCGCACGCTCATGGTGCTAAATAAAACATTATCCTGCGGCACCAAACCCACCATCCTATCCTTAGGTGCGGCATTAGTGCAATCCACATCACCTATCTTTATGCTCCCGCTCATCACTTCCCTCAAGCCACAGATTGCCTCCATCAGAGTCGTCTTGCCAGACCCGCTTTTCCCCATTAGGGCTATACACTTACCTCTTTGAATCTCAAAACTAACATCAGCCAGAATAAACTCACCCGCTCTAACAGAAATATTATCGATGTAAGTCATACCCCGCTCCTCTCTCTGTACAATATCTAACAGTTAAAATAGTGATCATAGCCAATGCTATCATCAACAACGAAATGATCACCGCTCCATTAATATTTCCGGTGTTAATCTCCAAATAAACCGAAGTCGAAAGCACCTCAGTCTTCCCTTTAGTAGCCCCTGCAAACACGAGTATAGGACCAAACTCTCCCAGTGCTCTTGCCCAAGCCAATGTCCCTGCCGCTACTATTCCTCTGTAGGACTGCGGCATCACCACATCAAAAAATGCTCGCCCTCTTGATGCTCCTATCGTCATCGCCACCTGCTCACTTCTAGGATCTATCTGATCAAACGTAGCCTTCACCGTCCTGATCGCAAAAGCCGCTGCCACAGTGAACTGCGCTAAAATCACCGCCAACTTAGTATTCGTTACCCTCATCCCAAAATCACTCAGATATCCATCCAGCGATTCCGCCCCCCAGCCTAGAATCTTAGGCGGAAAATTATTAAACAGAATCAATAAACTCAGACCAATCACCAATGGAGGCAAAACCACAGGAATATCTAGCATCGCATCGATCACCGACCTGCCAAAAAAACGATACCTTGAGAGCAGGTAACCAATCGGAACCGCTATGATTACGGATAAAATAGCACTAATCGTACAGCTCAGAAATGTGAGCTTCACTGAATCCCACAAATTGGGCCAATCTAACATTACAGTCACTCCATCTGGACTATCCCAGCAAGCCGCAAGCACATACCAGACATCTGCTACAATGAGTAGAACAATCAAAGCGAGATACACAAACAACGAAGTACCGAGCCAAGCACCAAACAAGCCGCCCTTCCCTTCTATATGATGTTTGTTTCTGTTAGAGTTATTCATCTGTCTTGTTAACAGCATCCTTATACCAGAAAAAACCATACCTCATGAAGGATTCTTTTCCCTCTTTATTCGTCAGGAAATTATCAAGCCGCTCCAACAACTGAGCATGTTCAGTTTTCTTAGCAATCGCAAATGGCTGCGTAGCAAAAGATTTTTTATTCTCGATCTCAATAATTTCACAATGCTTCATAATACCCGCACTAGCCATCGCATTACTCCGGTAGAGCAATGCCACATCCAAAGCACCAGTCTGCATTTGATTCACAAGGTCATCCCCCTTCGCCACTAGCACCTGAAGATTACCACTCTTCTCGATACCTTCTAACAGCCTCTCATCTTCTAACAATTTATAAGTCAGCGTGCCTAACGCAGAACGCGTCCTATCAGCAATCCCCAGTTTTAAATCACTCTGAGTGAGATCACTCAATGTTTTAATCTTTCGAGGATTCCCCTTCGACACCAGTATAACGATCCTATTCCCTGAAACGACTTCTGATTTCCTAAATTTATCCTGCACCATCTTCATGAATTCCATATCACATGAAGCATAATAATCTGGCATATCACCAGCGCGCATCAGTGCCACTAGCTCACCACAGCCCGCATACTTCACCGTGATCTCGCACCCCTCACGCTCCTCAAAAATAGCCAACTGATCTTGTATCGCCGGACGCAACATCGACCCAGAGAAAAACACCACTTTAGGTTTCTCTGCCCACAAGTCCCCTGGCTGAACATCAAATCCATGCTTCTTAAAAACCTCTGCCCCCTTATTTTTCGCAGTAAGATAGCGCACAAATTTAAGCGCAGCCGTTCCATTCTTACTACTTTTTAAGACTCCCACCGTAGCGCGCTTCTGTCGCTTTTCAAACTCTGGCACACTCACAAATTCACTCTGCTTAAAATGCGGCATCAACGCATCCCACACAATACCAGCATCAGCAGCACCAATATCTACCTGTAGTGCAACCTCATTCACCGTACCCATCTTAGAAATCACCCCCCCATCAATCGCCTCTAACACAGCAGCCTCCTCCAGCACCTTGTGAGTAAATTTCCCCACCGCAGCCGAGCGCTCCGCAAGCACTACCCGCACATCATCACGAGTCAGATCTTTCAGTGACCTAATGTTCTTAGGGTTACCCTTCGCCACAATTATTCCCGCAGTCAACCTACTCACAGGGATAGACTCTACTACTAAATTTTCATCCCTAGCCTTTTCAATATAGCTCACATCAGCAGGTAAATAAACATCACCACCCGCCACTTCTAGCTTCGCAAACAACTGCCCAGAGCCACCGAAGTTCAGCTTTATTTTCACCCCAAACTCCTCTTCATACTGCCGCGCTATCTCCTCCACCGGCTTTTGTAGCCCCGCTGCGCAGTGCATCTCAAGCTCACTGACATATCCAGCATCGTCACCTTCTTCGCGTAAAACGAAATATAAACACAAGCCCAGCACGCTCAGCAAACCAAATAATATCCCTAGCTTCTTCATACTTTACAATGTTTGCAATGAGGGTTTCTGCGCACCTTGATTTTCCGCATATTCATCGTCAAAGCATCCACATGGATCAACTTATCCACCTGAGATTCTCCCAGACCAGTCAGCATTTTTATTCCTTCTAAAGCCGCAATCTGAGCCATCATCGCAGACAATGCCCCTATCACAGGAAATCTCCTCTGCCAGTGCTCAGGTGGCTCATCCACCAGACACGCCAGACAAGCAGTCTCGCCACCCTTCACCGCCAGAACCTGTCCTTCCATATTAAACATCGCACCATCCACTAAAAATTTCTTCTGCCTCACCGCCTCACGATTCATGAGCAATCTCTCCTCAAACAATGGCGCACAAGAAAACACAACATCCGCCTGCTCCACCAGGCCCACCACATTTCCCTCAGAAATATTCTCACCCACACTCTCCACATCCACATCCGGATTAAACCTGCGCAAAGTCTCCGCCGCTTGCTCATGACGCGCGCCCCCCAGGCCATCATGCTTCATCAAAATCTGCCTATTCAAGTCATCCTCCCGCAGCTCACCACTATGCGCTAAAATGATTTTCCCAAACCCCGCTGCCGCCAGAGAAAATGCCAGCGGTCCACCTAATCCACCCACACGCGAGACCAGCGCAGTCGCATTACGCAGCTTCTCCTGTCCCTCCACACCGAAGCCTGGGACATTGAGCTGCCACGCATAATAAGCCTTATCTTTATCTGAGAGCATCGTAAAATTTTAATTAAAATTATCCACCAGCTTACCCACCAGCCATTGGAGGCATCAGTAAAAGTTCCCGAGCATCGCCCACTCTAACAGAATAATCCAGCACATGATCATCATCCACCACCACGAGCAAACTCTTGCTCACATTCCCCTCACTATCCACTAGAAACCGCGCCACCTCAGCTGGCTTACCTTTTGCAATCTCAGCAATAAGCTCAGCAACAGTCGTGTCCGAACTAACATCTCGCTCTTCACTCGTCAGCCCAGCCACAGCCCCTATCTGTCCTTGGTAAATAATCTTCATACAGTATCAACACTCTGAACCTCGCTAAAGTCTAATGCAACGGTTTAATAAGCAATACCCATTTTGCACATGACATTGTCTATTTTGATATTTTCTAAGACTTGCACGTCTCGCCACAGCGAGTAATTTAAAATCATGAATATCCTAAGGTCTATCTCCTTCTTCCTATGCCTATCCTCATGTCTAACCATGATGAGCCAAGCAAAAGTCCTCTTTGAGTGGAGCATAGATAAAAAGCACATCCAAGCAGACACACTACAATCAAAACAAGGCGCGGAAGGCAAACTCCAGAAGCCAGCCAAATTTGACAAAGACGGGCTACTCATTTTCGAAAACGATCAGCACATCCTCATCGATGAAAAACACGCAAAAAGCATCTCTACTGAAACATTCTCTGTAGAAGCCATCATCCGCATAGACCAGCCAAACAAATGGGGAGGAATCATCGGCTATTCCCAAGACAACGGCAACCACGAACGCGGCTGGCTACTCGGCTACACCAACTCCAACTACAGCGTAAAAGCCTCCAATGGAGGAGCACTCCAAACCGCCGCCCACAACAGATCCTTCTCACCAGGTCAGTGGGCACACATCATCTCCGTTTACGATGGAAAAACCCTCAAACTCTACACCGATGGCATTCTCTCAAAATCCATCAACCTCCCCGGAAAAATACTAAACGACACCGCCCCCACTCCCTTCGTCATCGGTGCCTACAAGGACAAAGACGAATTCTTCCCCATGGAAGGTCGCATCCGAAATATCAAAATTCACGACACCGCACTCACCGCTGCAGCCATAAAAAAACTCGCTGGGCAAACCCGCTACGAGTTCGCCGTCCGCCCCAAAGTCTCATTCACAGGACCATCAGAAGCACTCGTCTCATGGGAAGCCACGCAGCCAGGAAAAGGAGCCATCGCCTACGGACTCACTAAGAATTTCGGTGAAATCGCCACCTCATCAGAAAGCGGAACCCAGCACTCCATCCGCATCACCGGGCTAGAGCCAGCCACCACCTACTACTACCGCCTCGGCGGAAAAGTTGACGGCAAAAATAAATTTTCACCTATCTACGAGTTCACCACCACCATGAACATGAGCGTCCCAGAAGCTCCAGAAGCACCTGCTCTGAAATCTCCAGAAACCTACGCACTCGCTAAGAAAATTGCCGCCCTTGATCCCCAGAGAGCCGGCATCTGCCTCGTCATCGGGCTCAGAGACGGCAAGCTCGCCTACCAGATAGCACGCCAGACAAACTACAAAGTCATCTGCATAGAATCCAACCAAGAACGCATCCAAAAGATCCGTAAAAATTTCTACGCCACTGGAGTCTATGGCTCACGCATCAGCATCCTCACAGTCGAGAAATTGAACAACATCCCACTCGCACATAACACAGCCAACATCATCGTCACCGAGCACCCTAAACTCCCCTGCTCCACCACACTCGCTCACAAGCTCCTCAGCCCTAACAGCCACCTCGTCAACATCAATGGCACCACCGTTTCCAAGAAAACAAAAACCGTCAAAGAAACCAACGACTGGGGACACCAATACGGAAACGCCGCTAACACCTCAAACGTAGGTGAATCCCTCGGCGGCGCAACCGCCACTACCGACCTCCAAGTCCAATGGCTAGGCAGACCAGGCGGTGACTTCGGTATCGACCGCCAGCCCCGCATGCCTGCCCCACTCGCAGCCAATGGCAGACTCTTCCACCAAGGGCACGATCGCCTAGTCGCCCTAGATTCCTACAACGGACAAGTCCTCTGGGGCATGGAAATCCCAGACCTCCGCCGCGTAAACATCCCTCGCGATTGCTCAAACTGGTGCGCTGACAAAGACCACCTCTACGTCGCCATCAAAGACCGAGCATGGAAAATAAACGCCGCTAACGGCAAACAAGAAGAAGCCTTCATGCTCACCTCCGCAGTCCGCGGCACGCACGACTGGGGATACATCGCAGTCACAGACAAATCCCTCATCGGCTCCAGCGTCAAAGCCAACGCCGCATTCACCAACATCTGGACCAGCAAAGCATGGTTCGATGGTGCAGGCAACCGAGACGCCATCGCCCAAGTCATCAGTGACAACATTTTCTCCTACGATAAAACCACAGGCAAAGGCAAATGGGCATACGGAAAAGGAGTCATCATCAACTCCACCATCACCATCTCAGGAAAAAATATCTACTTCCTAGAAAACCAGAGCCCCAACCTCAAAGAAGAATCAAACGGAAAAATCTCCAGTAATCAACTCTGGACAGAAAATCTAAAAGCAGTCTGCCTCAACCTAGAAACTGGCAGACCCCGCTGGATCCAGCCATTCCCAGCACTCAAATACGTTGACTCCACAAAAAGCAGCGTCCAAGTTGGCTACGGAGTCGCTACCAAAGACGCCTTCCTCCCCGTCCTCTCACAAGCAGTGCATGGCACCAACAAAGGCTTATACACCTACCACTACTTTGATGCCAAAACTGGAAAACTCAAATGGGAAGCCGAAACTCCATGGCGAGCAAACCACCACGGAGCACACATCCAGCACCCAGTCATCATCAGAGACAAAATCTACTGTGACCCCACAGGCGTCAAAATCAAAACCGGCAGACCCATCGGCTATAACTACGGGCCCCGCGCCGCCTGCTCAGCCGCAGTAGGCACCACAGACAGCATCTTCTACCGCGGCGGTGGTGGCATGATCACCATCTGGGGAGTAGATGAGAAAAAGCCCACTGGCTGGAAACGCCTCCGTCCCAGCTGCTGGCTAAGCTTCATCCCCTCCAACGGCATGCTCCTCATCCCAGAAGGCGGTGCTGGCTGCTCATGCGGCGGCTGGATGGAAACCTCACTAGGTCTAGCACCCATTAAAAAATAACCTCATTTTCTTATCTACTATCACGCTCCTCACGTATCACATCACGCACCACTTCACGATCCAAAGAAACGTCCAACATCAGAAAATCACCAACATACACCGTCTTAGCAAGAGGGGCTTCATCTAATTTCTTAACCGTATCCATGACTACATAATCTCATTTAGCCTTTCTAAAGTCAAAATTTTTAGCATCCATGAAACACACCATCACCGCACTCAGCATTCTCATCTCCACAGTCTCCCTCACCCTAGCAGACTGGCCCACCTACCGTGCAGACAATCGCCGCAGTGGCTCCACAGACCAGACCCTCACACTCCCACTCAAGAAATCCTGGTCACACCAAGGCGGAGCACCTCAGCAAGCTTGGACTGGCCCAGCCAAATGGGACGCATACGCAGCCAATGCTGGTCTCCAGTCCATGAGAAATTTTGACCCCTGCCACTACACCACCATCTCTAACAATAAAGTCTTCTACGGCTCATCAGCAGACAACGCCGTCCACTGTATAGACCTCGCCTCAGGTGAAGAAACCTGGACCTTCTTCACCAACAGCGCAGTCCGCATCCCACCCAGCATCGCAGGTGATAAGCTCTTCTTCGGCTCAGACGATGGCTTCGCCTACGCGCTAAATTCCACAGACGGCAAGCTCATCTGGAAAACCTCATCCATCCCAAAAAGTAGTAAAGAAAACCCAGAAAGGCTCATCTTCAACAACGGAAAAACCATCTCCACCCACCCCATCCGCACCGGAGTCACCCTGATTGGCAACCAAGCCATCTTCGCAGGCTCACTCCTCCCCTGGAAGGACTCCTACCTCGTTTCTGTGAACCAGAGCAACGGCAGAGCCAGATACCAAACCAAAGCAGAAGGCATAGAACGTGCACTTGGCGGCTATAATCAAAACTCCACTGGTGCCACGCTCCAAGGTGCCATCCTCACAGACGGAGACAACCTCTTCATCCCACAAGGACGAGCAGCTGCACTAAAATTTGATGCCAAGACAGGTAAGAAAATTGGCACCATAGGGCACGCTGGCGGCACCTTCTGCCTCCTCACAGAAGACAACTACTTCATCGCTGGACCACCCAGCCAGAAAATAGCCGATGACCACATCGGACTCACCGATGCAGCCGGAAAATCCGTAGCAGCATTCAATAACACCAACCGAGTAGTCGCTCACAAAAACAAAATTTTCCTACAAAGTGGCAACAAACTAAAAGCCGTCAACCACGCACAATTCTCCAAAAACTCAGACCGTAAAGCCCAGCTCAGCGTCATCATCAAAAAACCAAACACAGCACAAAAAGCCAAACTAGATGAACTCAAAGCTGAACTCGCTCAATGTAAAGAAGACATCAAAAACAGCTGGCTCTGGGAAATCAACGCCCCCTCCCCAGCCGAGCTTATTGTTGCTGGCAATCACCTCATCTGCGGCTACCATCAAAAAATAATCATCTATGATGCCACTGATGGCAAAAAGCTCTGGGAAACAAAAATCGACGGCACCGCCCACGGACTCTCCGTCTCAAACGGACACCTCATCGTCTCCACCAACAAAGGAGAAATCATCAGCTTCACTAAATAAAGTGCCAGAGACATCCTGTCTCTGTCCATCAACACCTAATCAACCATGTGGAAATCTCTAACAATCTGGTTTCTAGCAGCCACCACCGCCAGCACACTCGCGTGTCAGGTGCCCGTGTTCCGCTACGCCCTTGAACGATGGCAGGCAGACAAATACCGCCTCCAAGTCCTCCACAAAGACTCCTTCGTCAAACTACCTGAGCAGAAACACGCCAACATTAGCACAGAATACTTTGATGCAAAAAATCTAACAGATGCACAGCAATGGTCTATCGTAGGGCTAGATCAAGTCACTGAATATCCATCTCACATCCTCACTGCTCCAGACTCAGTCAATCTTGAGCAACCAGTTCTCATCCAGAAAACCACTGAGAAATCCTGGAAGTCTCTAACAGACTCTCCCGTTCGCACCGCAATCAAAGAAAAACTCTTAGCTGGCGACTCCGCTGTATTCATCCATCTCCTCTCAGGAAATAAAGCCACAGACGAGCGCACCAGAAAACTGTTAGAGTCCACACTCACCAAAGCTCAAGAAACCATTGAGCTCCCAGAAGGCGTCATCAATCCAGACGAAGTAGCAGAAGCACAAGCCAAAGGCGACATCGACTTCGATGACGTCCTGCGCTCAAAAATCCCACTCAAAATCGCCTTCAGCATCGTCACCCTAGACCCCGCAGATCCTGCCGAGCAAGACTTCATCCGCATTCTACTCAATGGCAACACCATCGACCAACTCCCCGAGACAAGCAAATCACTCATCGCGCCCGTCTTTGGCAGAGGTCGCTGTCTAGCTCTTATGCCAGCCAGTAAGCTCACCGAGGCACTCATCATGGAGAAATGCCAATACCTCTGCAACGCCTGCGCCTGCAGCGTGAAAGACGAGAACCCAGGCTTTGACCTCCTTATCAACAGCAACTGGGACGAGCACCTGATCAACTCCTCCGCCATCATCGAAAAAGCCATCCCAGAGCTCACTGGAGCTGGAGACTTCATCACTGCCAAGCCCATTGCAACGACAGACACTGAGATCGTTCACTCTCTCCCACAACAAGAAAGACAAAAAATAGATGCTCTCATATTCTCCGCTAAGATCTTCGCAGGTCTGGTAGGAATAGGCATCATCATCGGCTCATTCCTCATCTACAAAAAATCTCAACTCCGCTAAAATCCCCCACCTTCAATCCAAAATCTTCAATCCAAAGCATGCTCCATCTTATTCTGAGAGAAATCAAACACCGCAGAGGAAACTTCATCCTCAGCATCATCGCCATTGCGCTCACTCTCTGCCTTAGCGTTTACTCCATCAGCCTGTTAGATAAATTTGATGCAGAGACCACAGCCTCACTTCAGAACCATGAGACCGAGGTCAAACAACAACTCACCAAGCACAACACCGAGACAGAAACCGTTCTCAAAAACCTAGAAAACGACATCCGAAAATCCATGAAAGGACTCGGATTCAATGTCTATCTTTTTTCAAATCAAGAACCCATCGAAGCCATCAAAGAGCGTGGCTACTCCATCAAAACCTTACCCCAAGCCTACGCAAATAAGCTCGCAGACAGCAAAGTAGTCACCATCAATCACCTCCTACCGCAGCTCGCCCGCCGCACAGAATGGAAAGAGCAGAACCGCAACATCATGCTCATAGGAGTAGCCGGGCAAGTCCCCATGGCACATCGCAATCACATGAAGCCCATCATGCAGCCGCTCGAACCCGGCACCGTATTCCTAGGCTATGACCTGCACAAGCCACTTGGTATCAAAGTGGGCGATGACGTCACCATCAACGGCACTAGCTACAAAGTCGCAAAAACGTACCCCAGCCGAGACTTCCGTGACGATGGCACCGCCTGGATCCACCTCGCAGAAATGCAGAAGCTCTACAACCTAGAAGGCAAAATTTCCTCCATCAAATGCCTAGGCTGCAACTGCGCCAGCGCAGACCGCGTGGGCACCATCCGCAAGGAACTAGAAGCCATCATCCCAGATGTCCAGATCATCGAAGTAGGATCAAAAGCCCTCGCCCGCGCAGAAACCAGAGTCAAAACTTCATCCCGCGCAGACACCATGCGGGCGCAAATCATCACCCAGGGAAATGAGAAAATGCAGACCATCCAGACCACCAGAGCGGAGTCCAGAAAGAGCCTCGAATCACTCAATACATTCCTCATCCCACTGCTCCTCATCATCGCCTTCATCACTCTAACAGTTCTCTGCATTCTCAATGTAAAACACCGCAAAGAAGAAGTAGGCATCCTCCGCGCACTCGGCACCAAGACCAGCAAGGTACTCTCACTCTTCCTCATCCGCGCGCTCATCATCGGAGTCATCGCCGCTGTTATCACCATTATCGTTAGCCTCACATTTACTAAACTAGATCAGCAAATGCTCATCATCTTGGCGTTTGCGCCACCGCTCATCGCACTCACCGCCACATGGCTACCCGCACTCAGCGTCACCAGCCAGCAACCTTTAAATACCCTCAGACATGATTAGCATCCAGAACCTCAGCATGATTTACCCAGGAAATGTCACCGCGCTCGATGACGTTTCCCTAGAAATAGAAGCCGGAAAATTCATCGCCCTCCAAGGTCCCAGCGGCTCAGGTAAAAGCACCTTACTCAGCACCCTCTCCGGACTCGTCAGACCCACCTCTGGCAGTGTGAAAATAGACGGCACCTCACTCTACGAAATTTCACCAGCAGAGAGATCTGTACTCAGAGCAGAGAACATCGGCATGATCTTTCAGAACTTCCACCTACTCCCCTATCTCAATGTGTTAGAGAACATCACTCTTCCCAGCGTCGCAAAAAACTTACCCCTAGACCACTACGCCTCTGAAGCAAAATCACTCATCGACCAGCTAGAACTAGGGCACCGCATCAGCCACCACCCCGCCAAACTAAGCGCGGGCGAGTGCCAACGCGTAGCCTTCGCACGCGCCATCATTTCCCAGCCAAAACTCCTCCTAGCAGACGAGCCCACCGGCAACCTCGACAACAAAAACACTGAGATTCTCATCAACCTTTTCAAAGACTACGCCAAACAAGGCAACACCGTCATCATGGTCACCCACGCAGACGCAGACGCCAATCAAGCTGACCAAGTCATCAACATCGCTGATGGAAAACTCATTACGTCATAAGAAAACCTACTTCCCCACAAAACAGCTAGTCGGAAGACCAGCTTTATTCACTAGGTTTGCTTTGGTTGGATTACTTTTCCAAGCATAACGAACGTTGCTTGGATGAGCCGCAGCTTTGCTCGTCACGATGATCTTATCACCTTTGACCACTGCTTCTGCTGGGTGCCATTTACCTGATTCATCACTGACCTCGAATCCTCCTAGCGGATTACCTGCACGGGATTTTAGCCCCTCAGCATGAGAAAAACTTACCTCTACGTTTGCCCCTTTTATCTCATGGCTCTTGTAAAGTGGTCCCGAAATCACCATATCCTTCACACCATAATCTTTACTCAGTGCCCAGCGTGCTAGTCTCGCTCCCACATCTTTTTTATTCTTAGGGTGAATATTTTTTGCAGCTCCAATGTCATTGATCACTGCCATACCAACTTTTGGAGACTCATCTAACAGACGACGCATTTCATCCTGCACCATCACCCAGTGAGGAAAATTATTTTTGCCATCGAAATTCGCTAACTGGACATAATAAAATGATAAATCACTCCCCCACTTCTTTCTCCAGTCATCGATCAAACACTTTAGGAGTTCGCCATAATGGGTTGCTGTTCCTCCCCTCGCATTTGACTCACCCTGATACCAGATCGCTCCACGCGCTCCGTATCCTGCAAGCGGTGCGATCATCGCATTATAAATCGTAGAATGCATCCCCGGGTTCAGCTCGGGATTTTGCTTAGGATTAGCCTTGGGATTTTTCTCTAACATTTGCTTCCATCGCTTCAGCTGATTTGCCTTTTTATCTAGCACTATCTTCGCTTCTGGTAATACCTTGAGAGCCTCCTCACTGACAAATGACTCCACCGGCTTACCGCCCCATGAGCACTCGATGACACCCACTGGCACATCTAACTTCGCACGTAGATTCTTAGCAAACTCATAACCCACAGCTGTGAAGTTTGGCGTATTTGCTGGGTCAGTTTTTTTCCAGCTGCCTTTGAAATCTGTTTGTGGTTTAGCGGCAGTCGAGTTACCCGAGACATAGATTCGTAGGAGATCATCCTTAGCAGTCTTGGCATCTTCAGCACCTGAGGTGCGTCTCATCGTCCACTCCATGTTAGACTGCCCACTGGCGAGCCACACTTCTCCTACGACTACGTCCTTGATGATGAGCGTATCTTTACCGATGTTTACCTGAAGAGCCGCACCAGCCTTACTCATCTTGAGACCCTTGAAATCTACCATCCACTTACCATCCGCATCAGTCTTAGAGGTAAGTTTTTGACCTGCGAACTGCGCTTTCACACTCGTGTTAGGATCACCTGTTCCCCAAATCTTAGCTCCAGTCTCTCGCTGCAACACCATCCCATCTGAGAAGAATGCCGGCACACTAATAGCCGCTAATGAAGAAAAAGTTCCTGCGAGAAAAACGGCTGCGGATTTGTAATAAATAGTCATAGATAACATCTACAACCTGAAAAGAAATCGGTCAAGTAAGTGATTTATTTTGAACTAATGACACGGAACTTCACTGTCAGCCTATCACCCTTTCCTGGGTTAGGGATGAGGATGAAATCATCCGTGATCACGGGATGCAGTTCTTTTCCTTCTATGATTTCGACCTCTGCTACTCTGGCAGGCAAGAACTGTAAGATAGGGCGACCTCCTCGCTGTGATCCATTCCTATTCACTGGAGCAAATGACTTCTCCCCTCGGTTCCCCGTCACAGTAAAAGTATAGACACCGCCTTCTTGGATTAACTTCTGATCATAAGCACAGACGCGTGGAGACATGCGCGCGCTGAGCGCGGGATCGCCATAGTAGGCGAGCACATCACGGTCATGCAGCAGGCCTGGAAAATCTCTAACATTATCTGTTAGACCAGGACCAGCAGGGCTTTTCACTACTAAATCTTTTGCAGGGCGCACAGTCTTACCTGGATCAGGATGATGCTTCATACTGCCGGGAAATGATGTTTCTAGTCGGTGAACCAGCGCGTGTTGGTTCGCGAGAAATGCTTCATTGAGCGTGTAGCGTCCAGGTTGCTCTACATAATAATCTAACATTCCCCAGCCTGCGTAACCATACCAAGTTGGCACGGTGTAACCGATCATTCCCTTGACTCCTCCGCTCTTCATCATCGCTAGAGCATAGGCATTTTTGTTTTTGATGCATCCTACTAAGCAATTTCCGATGGGAAGATAAACGCGGGGATGATCTGAGCTAAACGGAAATTTCTCACCACCTATTTTTTCTCCCATGAGCTTACCATCACTTGAGCGGAAGTAGCCATTTTTATAACTAAAACCAATCTGCCAGCCTTGCTCATATCCATGACCAGAGGTGATAAATAGATCAGATTTCCAATCTGTTAGAGTCTCAGCCAATAACTGCGTAGTGTCTGTGGGACCTTCACTCTGAACTGGCTCTTTTGCACCATCCATTTTCTTCACCACTTTGTTCTTCACCAGTTCATCATAAGCGATGCCTTCTTCCACCATTTCCATAGCGATCTCTGTGCCAGAGCTTACTTTTTTCACTACGATTGGTTGATTAAATTCAGCTGTAGCAAGCGCGGCATTGGCATCGTAACCAGTGAGTATTCCCCAGCGCGTGTCCGTGTAAATGTCATCATCATACTGACGCGTGAGCCGATGAATCTCCGCCACAACTTTGGGTCCAACTTGATCACACGGAGCAACGAAGCATGTGTGAGCAGGATGCAATTTCTTCAGCTCAGGGAGAGTCTCCTCTAGGTCATCTTTCCATTTTAAAACCACAGCACCAGTGTGCTTTTTCTGGAGCGCGGAACAGACTTTTTGCCAATCCGCATCAGCATAAACAGCGTCTCTAACAACGATGGCATAGCTGCTCGCAGAAACTGCTGAGTGAAATAACGACAGAATGATAATGCTAAGTAGTGTTTTCATAAGGTGTAGGCTGATGAGATGCATTGTGTTGCCGATTTTACGGCACCCTTGGGAACTTGCTGAAGTCTGGTTTGCGTTTATCTACGAAAGCATTTTTGCCTTCTTTGGCTTCCTCGCTCATGTAGTAGAGGAGGGTGGAGTTTCCTGCCATATCTAGGAGACCCATCTGACCATCGCAGTCTGCATTGTGCGCAGCTTTGAGGCAGCGGAGCGCCATGGGTGAGTGCTGGAGCATCTCGCGGCACCACTGCACGGTTTCTTTTTCTAGCTCAGCGTAAGGAACCACTGTGTTTACGAGCCCCATGTCGAGCGCTTCTTGAGCATTGTATTGGCGGCAGAGATACCAGATCTCACGCGCTTTTTTCTGCCCTACTATTCTTGAAAGATAACTTGAGCCGAGCCCACCATCGAAGCTCCCTACCTTAGGTCCAGTTTGACCGAAGATAGCATTGTCTGCCGCGATGGAGAGATCACAAACCACGTGGAGCACGTGACCACCACCGATTGCATAGCCAGCTACCATAGCGATGATTGGCTTGGGTAGGGTTCTGATTTTGCGTTGGACATCGAGGATGTTGAGGCGAGGCACTCCGTCTTCTCCGATGTAGCCTGCATGCCCGCGCACTTTCTGATCGCCTCCTGAGCAAAAGGCTTTCTCTCCTTCACCAGTGAGAATGATGGCACCCACTTTCGGGTCTTCATGCGCGAGATCAAATGCGACTAGCATTTCCTTCACCGTCTGAGGGCGGAAGGCATTCCTTACCTCTGGGCGGTTGATCGTGATCTTCGCGATCTGCCCTTCATCGGCAGTCTCATACTTGATGTCTTCAAATTCTTTTGCAGTGGTCCACATAGTGATAGTATTCTCTACCCTGAAAACGAACTTGGCAAGTAAGACTAAGCACTCTTTTTAAACACAAGGCGTGCCTTCGCTGTTCGCTAGTTTGCGGAAGGCGGTGATGAGCTGTTTGCTGATCTTGCCTGGGGTTCCGTTGCCTATTTCTCTTTGGTCTAATTTCACGAACGGGATGACTTCTGCCGCTGTGCCTGTGAGGAAGGCTTCGTCTGCGATGAAGATGTCATGTCGCGTCATGGTGGTCTCGCGGATTTCTATGCCTTCGCTTTTGCAGAGGTCGAAGATGACTTCTCTGGTGATGCCATCGAGTGAGCCGTCTGAGACTGGTGGGGTGTGCACTACTCCGTCTCTGACAATGAATACATTATCTCCGGTGCACTCTGCCACGTAACCTTGCTCATTGAGCATGATGCCTTCCATGACGCCAGCCTGGATGCATTCAATTTTTGCCATGACGTTATTAAGATAATTCAGAGATTTCACCTGCGGGCTAAGTGATGCAGGTGTGGGTCTGCGGGTGGCGCAGGTGATGAGCTCTAGTCCATTCTCATAGCTTTCATCTGCGTAGAGCTGGATGTTAGCCGCGATGATGAACATGGATGGCTTAGGGCAGAGGTAAGGATTCAGCCCTAGCCCGCCTACTCCGCGCGTGATAACAAGACGCACATATCCTTCTGTTAGATGATTTGCTTTGATGGTATCTACTGTGGCTTGGATGACTTCTTGTTCAGTCCAAGGAAGTTTTAGTAAGATGGATTTAGCAGATGAGAAGAGCCTCTTAATGTGCTGCTCTAGTCTGAAGACTCTGCCGTTGTACATGCGGATGCCTTCGAAAATGCCATCGCCATAAAGTAGTCCATGGTCAAAGACGGATATTTTGGCTTCTGCTTGATCTATGATCTCTCCGTCTAACCAGATTTTCTGGTTGTCGCTTGTAGTGCTTGTTTCGCTCATTGTAATAATTTGTTCTTATTTCTTGGGGTGTATGTGTGATGCTTCATCGTGCATGAAATGACCACATGCTAAATGTTAAATGCTAAATGAAATCATTTTCCCATTTCTTCTGCTCGCTGGCTGGAGGTGCGGACGGCATTAATGACTGCGGAGCGGAAGCCTTGGTTTTCTAGCGTGTTGAGTGCCTCTATGGTAGTGCCTCCAGGACTGGTGACCATGTCTCGGAGGATAGCTGGATGAAGCCCTGTATCAGCGACCATTCCGGCTGCACCTTGGACGGTTTTTACTGCGAGTTCGAGAGCTTGTGCCCTTGGCAATCCTTCCGCGACTCCGCCATCTGCGAGTGCTTCGATAAATGTGTAAACATAAGCAGGACCACTGCCTGAGACGCCAGTGACTGCATTCATGAGTTGTTCTTTTACCTCAATAACGCTGCCTGATGAACCGAGCACTTTACAGGTAAGTTCTGCATCTGCATCTGTGGCAGAGGTTCCTAGTGTGTAGGCTGCTGCTCCTTGACCGATGAGGGCTGGAGTGTTTGGCATACAGCGCACAAAGCGCACCCCTAGAGGTAAGATTTTCTCTTGCTGAGCGATGGTAAGACCGGCTGCTGCGGAAATGAGTAGGGTGTTGGTGAGGCATTCAGATTCATTGGCTAATTCTAACAGAACTAACGGTATGTCTGCTGGCTTAGGGCAGAGAAGAACCACGTCTGAATGTTTAGCCACTTCTATATTACTCTCCACTGCGTTCACCCCCAGCTCGGATGTGATAGTTTCTATGGCTGAAGGAGTGCGGCTACTGACGTAAACATCAGTAGGTGACACCACTTTGTTTCTAAGCGCGCCTTCGATGAGCGCTCTGCCCATCTTTCCACAGCCTATTAGTCCTAGTTTAAGTCCTAGTTTCATGCTGCGTCAACTGAGGTTCTCTTCGTGAGAGTGGGTGCTTTTTTACCTTCCACTACTTGGCGGTTGATGGTGACTGTGTCGATGTCTGGTCGGCTAGGGACATCATACATAATGTCTAGCATGAGCTTCTCAAAGATAGCGCGCAGAGCACGTGCGCCAGTGCCGCGTTTCACCGCTTCTTCAGCGAGTGCGGCTAGTCCGTCTTTGGTTATTTTCAGCTTCACATCGTTCATGCCTAAGAGCTTTTGGTACTGCTTTATGATTGCGTTCTTGGGTTCTGTTAGAATTTGCACTAGCTCTTTTTCTGTGAGTTTTCTAAGTGAGGAAATGACTGGTAGTCTGCCCACAAATTCAGGTATCAGCCCGAAGTGAAGCAAGTCTTGTGGCTCCACCTTAGTGAGGAGTTCTGACTGGGTGAGTGCTGCCTCTTTTTCAGTCTCTTCATCTTGGACAAATCCTAGAGTGCGTTTACCCATACGGTTCTTCACGTGCTCATCCATTCCTACGAATGCACCTGCACAGATGAAGAGAATTTTCTCCGTATTCACCTGAATGTATTCCTGGTTCGGGTGCTTGCGTCCACCTTGTGGCGGGACGTTACAGACAGTGCCTTCGAGTATCTTGAGAAGTGCTTGCTGCACACCCTCACCTGAGACATCTCGGGTGATCGATACGTTCTCTGTCTTGCGCCCTATCTTATCAATCTCGTCCACATAGATAATTCCGCGCTCAGCTTTATCGATGTCTCCATCTGCTGCTTGGAGGAGCTTTAAAATAATATTTTCTACATCTTCACCAACATATCCAGCTTCTGTTAGAGTGGTAGCATCTACGATAGTGAACGGCACATTCAGCACCCGCGCGAGAGTTCTTGCTAGGAGAGTTTTCCCTGAGCCTGTAGGCCCAAGCATGAGGATATTCGCTTTCTCTATCTCAACATCTTCGTACTCACCATTCACATCCGCATCATCCTCATACTGGCGTAGCCTTTGGTAATGATTGTACACTGCTACTGAGAGAGTTTTTTTCGCATGCTCCTGACCTATAACGTATTCATTAAGTAGAGCAGTAATTTCCGCCGGAGTGAGCAGATCTTCTGCATTAAATAGCTCTTCAGGGAGAGGATCACCATGAGAAATATTGGCGAGTTCCTTGTGCATGATTCCGCTACAGACATCGATGCATTCATTACAAATGTAAACGCCAGGACCTGCGATCAGCTTTTTGACTTCTGAGTGACTCTTCCCGCAGAACGAGCACATGGTGAGATTAGAATTTTTTGCCATTTTAACAGTGATTAAATTAGATAAGAATATAGATGAGTGCACCACATGAGCGCGCACCTTAGCTTTTGTTTAGTGATTATTACATTTCATAAACATTTTCGCAAGGTCGATCTGAGACATGAAATCGCCTATTTTTGTTTTTTTCGAGGAATGGTGAAATTACCTAGTTTACATAAAAATACCCAAACCATTTAAGGCTTGGGCATTTCACAAAAAAAATTTAGATAGAAAGAAAATTTACTTCTTCTTGTCCTCAGTAGGAAGAGGCTTGCTTTCTAGCACCTTGTCCACGAGTCCGTATTTGACTGCTTCTTCAGCACTCATGTAGTTGTCGCGGTCAGCGTCTTTTTCTACCTGCTTTTCTGTCTTGCCAGTGTGGTGTGCGAGGATCTTGTTGAGCCTACCTTTTAGCCCATACATGAATTCCACAGTGCGCTCCACATCTGAAGCTGTTCCCTGTGCTCCGCCAGATACCTGGTGAATCATTACGTGTGAGTTCGGTAAACAAAAACGCTTCCCTTCAGTGCCTGCTGTCAGCAGAACCGCACCCATAGAGGCACAGATTCCTATGCAGTATGTATTCACATCGCAGGTGAGAAATTGCATCGTATCATACATCGCGAGTCCAGCAGTGACTGAGCCACCTGGGGAGTTGATATAGATATGAATGTCTTTCTTAGGATCCTGCATCTGCAAGAAAAGCATCTGTGCGATCACTGCGTTAGCGACGTTGTCATCGATACCAGTACCGATGAAGATAATGCGGTCCTTGAGCAAGCGTGAATAGATATCATACCCGCGCTCCCCTCTCCCGTCCTGCTCGATGACAGTGGGGATCGGGTAATAGTTGTTCTGTGGAGCGGTAGAGCTCCCTGATTGATTTGTAATGTTATTCTGCATCATTTTCTGTAGTTTCAGGAGTTGTGATTTCCTTCACGTTCGCCTTCTCTACGACAAAGTCAATGGTCTTTCCGATAAGAACTGAATTACGGACATTCTGGATCGCATTTGCTTTCTGAAGTTCCTTGATGTATTTCTTCACTGGCTTATTCGCCTGCTGAGCCATTCCTGCTATTCTCTGGATCACATCTTGGTCATTCACCTCGATGTTTTCTTTAATAGCGATTTCCTGAAGAATGAAGTTTGTCTTAAGGTTGAGTTTAGCTTGCTTTTCAGCTGACTCAGAAATTTCGTTCTCCTGCTCTGCGATCATTTCCTCAGTCATTCCCTGCTGCTTAGCACGCTCGATCATGTTGATCGCATTGCCTTGAGCTTCCTGCTCTAGGAGTGCTGCGGGGATTTCGAAGTCCACACGCTCATTGAGAATCTCTACAACCTGATTCACCTTAGCATCTGCTACGCTCTTCTTTTTCTCTTCGCCTAGCTGTTCACGGATTACGTTCTTAAGCTCGTCCATTCCCTTTTCAGGAAGAAGTTTTCCAGCAAAGTCATCGTCTAGCTCAGGGAGAACCTGCTCTTTCACTTCCTTCACTGTGACATCGAACACGATCTCTGCACCGCGCACGTCTGATAGAGGAAACTCATCATTCATCGTCAGTGTGAGCTCCTTCTTATCGCCTTTTTTGAGACCTTTTAGTCCGCTTCCGAATCCTGGCATGAATGAGTCATCCTCGATCTTAGTCCAGTGATCCTCGCGTCCCTCTAGGAACCCAGCTGACTTACCGATGGCATCTGCCACTGGCTTCCCATCCGTAGTAGCGGTGAAATCCACCACTGCGAAATCTCCATCCGCAAGCTCGCGCTCCACGTCATTGAACTCTGCGAATCTCTGCTGAAGATCAGTCAGTGAATTGTCCACCTCTGCGTCAGTCACTTCATCGCTAGGAGCCTCGATGTCTATTCCGAGATACTCAGGCACTTCAAATTCTGGAGCAAGAATGATGTCCGCCGCAAATGAAAGTTCTCCACCATCACTAAGCTTAGGCTCATCTGTCACATTCACAGAGATCACCTTGAGATCCTCCTGCTTGATCGCATCTTCACAACCTAAGTTGATCAGCTTACTATATAGCTCTTCCTTGATCTGCTTGTCAAAACGCTTCTCGATCACCTTCACCGGTGCCTTCCCAGGTCTGAATCCCGGAATCTTAGCCTGCTTCGTGTATGCACTAACGATGTTTTGGCGCTCTGAAGCCACCTTATCTGCTGGCACCTCTACATTTACAGTAGCCATGCACTCTGGTTTTTTTTCTACAGTGATGTTCATATCAGTATCTCTTGATGTTCTTAAAATTTTATAATTTAACTAGATTGTCGCCACGTGGAATGAAGCCAGATGAATAACTCATCCGCAACTCGCCTATAACTAGCTCACGCAGGGGCGGGAACGTAGGCAGGAAACTCACGAAGGTCAAAGCCTTTTTCACCTCACATTATCACTTTATTTACCCGCCATTTTCCACTACACTCACAAAATGAAACGCTGCCAATGGGTCACCAACGATCCCCTCTACATCGACTACCATGACAATCAATGGGGAGTCCCCCTTCACGACGAACGCGAACTCTTCGAAATGCTCATCCTTGAAGGCGCACAAGCAGGGCTCTCATGGATCACTATTCTCAAAAAACGCGCCCACTACAAAAAAGTCTTCCATAACTTCGATGTCCAGAAAGTAGCTAAAATGACTGACAAACAGCTAGAAAAACTCCTTCTCGATCCAGGCATCATCCGCAACCGGCTCAAAGTCTTCGGAGCCAGAAAAAACGCCCTCGCCACCCTCAAGCTCATAGAAGAAACAGGCACCCTAGACAACTACCTCTGGAGCTGGGTGGACCACCAGCCGATCATCAATACATTCAAAAAACACAACGACATCCCCGCCTCCACCCCACTCTCAGAAGCCATCAGCAAGGACCTAAAAAAACGCGGCTTCACCTTCGTAGGTCCCACCATCATCTATGCCTACATGCAAGCCATCGGCATGGTCAACGACCACACCACAGATTGTGATTGCTATAAAAAATGTTGCTAACCACAGACAATATTGAGTGCTGAGAACCATCTCAGCTTTTAATCCTCAAACCGTCCCAACTCCAAAAACCTCCCAATCCCCGCCATTAATCCCACTCAAACCAACAAAAACTTACCCTTAGCTCAGAAGCTATTCTCTTCTCAAATAACCAATCTTAGCCAATTTTCTGAATATGAAAATTTTCCGCAGCAAATCTAAAAAGAAACTCTACTTTGTCGTTAGGAGTGAATACGAAATTCCACTAGGTCACCGTGTAGTTGAATTTGAGGCTGACAGTATTTTAGACTGGGTACAAAACCATTGGGTCACTCGTGAAGTGAGTCAAAAACACTCAGAAAAACTAGTTGGTAGAGTATACGATTTTGATAGCATCTGGGCAGCCATGCTAGACTACGGCAAGAATCCACCTCGGAACACAGCTGAACTAAAAGCCTGGGCTGAACTAATTAGTGTTGAAGGTGAAGTCATTTTTAACGATGACTATATCTCAGTGATTACTAACGATGATGAGATTTCTGTCGAGTGGTGCTTCTTTACTGAAGATTTTGCGAAACTACATCCTGAACGCGTGAACTACGTTTTGCACCCTACATGGGAATTTCCACTAGCTTTTGAAGAGAGAGGTCAGGAAATTAACTTACAGTCTGTCATTCCATTGAAAGAGCACAATAGCTCTGAACAAGGTTCCACTTACTGCGTCTTCCTCACCTCTCGTGATGGCATCACCATTGAGGATATAACTGGTTCATTTAAGTTTGAGGGAGTTAGATTACCTGAATTTGGTAAATACCTGCTCAACATCGAAAACCCTATAAAACAAGGACGGGATGGAGAAATGAGACCATTCTGGGAAGATGAAGTCATTTTACTAAAGGCGCATCTAGTCACAACCCAAACTCAATCCATTCCGCAACTACTAGAATCACTCGGTGATAAAGTGAATAACCTCAACGCTAACCGATCTCCCATTGGCAATCAGCTATATAAAGACCCAGCATTTATGTCTGGGGACAACGAAAAACTTACCCATGATCAGCAAACATTAGAAAATTTGATTCAGTCTCAAGGAGAAAACTCTGTATGGAGCTACAACATGGGCAAACCGCGAGTTCAAACATCTGATCATTTCTGCCAAATCAGGTTTCATAATATAGTTTATTCAGAAGGTGACCAATACGGTCGAATGGAATACCTCAGCTCAGTTTTCTATTTCGATGACCTCTGGGTAGAAGCTAATCCATTACTTGCAGAGTCACTGATCAGATACAGCAAAGGCGAACATTTTATAAAAGGTAAAGATGAGAAAAAAGAACGTTCCATAGATAAACCCTATGTAAAACCAGCTGAGACAAAAAAATTAACAGATGAAGAGAAGAAACAAGAAGAAATACATTTATCAATTAATAGAAGAATGATGAACATTGAAAACCAATATTTCGAGCTGATCTCGGATCAAAATAGCGTTTGTTATGTTGACCCCAAAACTTACAATAGCGAAGTTGCTTCACCTATGGAATATGCCTTACATATAGGATATAAAACCAAAGGTGTAAAAATTGATTCAAAAACTGACCTACCTATAAGTCTCTATGACTTAGTCGCTGCTAACATGGATAACAGAGAATTAACAGCAGAGTGACTTAGCATGAACTAAAACGGCTTCATCAAGCCGAGGTAAGCTGCTGCTGATGCTAGTGCTATCATCACGATCCAAGCGGTGGAGCCTTTTAAGATGTCGCGCTTTGCGAGGACGATAGCAGCTCCGAAGATGATCCAGATAATCAGTTTTACAATCATCCAGTTAGGGAAGCCTGTCTCGAACTGAGCAACGTATGCCGCCTTCATTCTAGCCTGCATCCCAAACCCACCTAAAATAATAAGTAACAAAGCCACACCATGCCCGATCACCGCGCATTTATTGTATTTTGTAAAAATAGAACCGAGCGAAAGCATGAGCGTGAAGATGCCAACGTAGTGAATGATTTTATATACTGTGTAATCCATGATTTTAGTTTGAAATGATTATTTTCTGCACTTGTTGATGAGGTCATCGAGATAGTGCGTGATGTCGATGAG
>CAKZMG010000336.1 GCA_937128235.1 uncultured Verrucomicrobiales bacterium | reverse complement strand
GAGTAGCTCAGCTTGGTAGAGCGCGGCGTTTGGGACGCCGATGTCGCAGGTTCGAATCCTGTCTCCCCGACCATTCTATATAAAAAACGCCATGTTGAAAAACCTGGCGTTTTTTGTGTTCGGGGAGACAGGATGAGAACGCAGTTTGATCTGCGCTCGTCTCTTATTCAATCAACGGAAGCCATTTCTCCGCTAACTCATATCTACGGTTTTTGTTCTCTCCCTGAGAGAGAATAAAACCATCTTCTATCCATCTTCTACACACATTGAGAGCTGTTCTTTGCGTGATTTGTAGAAACGTAGATAACTCTTTAGTAGTGATAAATCGACTTTCTTCAAAGAGGCTCAAGACCTGCCTTTGCTTCTGATCTAATTCTCTCAGCAGCGGTTTTTGGTCTTGGTGATCCTTGAGCATCTCTGCCTTTGATTTGACCTCTGCAAACGAGTCCGCCATCCCCTGACAAAAGTATTCTATCCAATGGCTAATATCTGCCTCTGCTCGACCCATGTAATAGTTATGAGAATCACCGACGCTGATGGCTTTGTAGTAAGATTCTAAATCCCGAGCATAGTATTCTTCCAAAGAATAAATCCCCTCAAGCCCATATCCTGCCCAGTGGAGCACCAGATTGGTCAGCAGTCGTGCCGTTCTCCCATTGCCATCAAAGTACGGATGAATCGTGGCAAACTGGTAGTGTGCAATCCCTGCAATAATTGGGATCGGAAGCTCTTCTTTTTGTCGCTGAATCCATCCTACAAGTTCTTGCATTAGCTTCGCAACATCCTTTGCTTCTGGAGGCATGTAAACAATCGCTCCAGAGCTTCCTTCGCAAATTGCATTTTGCCCATCTCTGTACGGGGACTCTTTTTTCTGTCCCAGCATCACACAGCCATGAATAATTTGAATCATTCCTACCGTAAGTTGTGCAGGGATGCTCTGCACGATTTCATCTACATAATCCAGCCCGAGGAAATAGTTTCGCACCTCTGTTTCATCCCGTTGTCTATTGGGAAATGTGCCCCCTTTTACCACCACCGTAATCTCTTCCTTCGTCAGTCTATTCCCTTCGATCTGTGTCGAGTAATGCGTGGAATGAAGACGAGCAGACTCTCGGAGAGAATGAAGAAGTTTCGGACTTATCGGCAGATGAGACATCGCCTGACGAGAAGCCTCAATATCCATGAGTGCCCGCGTTGTTTTCGGACTGATAGTGAAAATAGGATTGAACATGTATCTGAACAGATTCTACCATTATTCTCATAATTTACCAATAAATTGCGGACAAATTACCGATAAATATCTTCTAAAATACGTCACTCTTCCCCTCTGAGGGGCAAATTTCCTCCACACCGACTGATCAGAGATTTATCAGGGGCTTGTTGTCTGTAAAAATATTTCAAAAACTCATCCTATTATCAACTGTAGGTTGTCAGCTCATCAGCCAATAGCGCAGCTTGCTTCAAAATATTTTCTGTTGCTAGTTTCTCTAGGTCTGGTGGATAGCCAAATCGCTTTAACGTGGTCTTCACCATCGCTCTGAGCTTAATTCTAACTCGCTCACGTTTCGTCCAGTCGATCGTTGCATTCTTACGGATCAAATTTACTAGCACGATTGAGAGATCTTTAAGATTCTCATTGCCCATGATCTCTTCGGCAGAATCATTATCAGCCAGTGCCATGTAAAATGCGTATTCAAAATCTGTTAGACCTACCTCTTGCGCTTCTTTGTCAGAGTCACGAATCTCTTTACCCATCTCAATCAGCTCTTGAATCACTTCAGCTGCGGTGAGCACATTGTTCTGATATTTTCTAATCGTATTCTCCAGCATTTCAGAGAGTTTTTTACTCTGTATGGCATTTCGTGAGGTGCGGGCTTTAATCTCATCATTCAGTAATTTCTTGAGTAGCTCAATCGATAGATTCTTCTGCTCCATCCCACGCACCTCTTCCATAAACTCATCCGAGAGAATAGAAATATCTGGCTTCTTGATTCCTGCTGAGTCAAAGACATCGATCACACCATCACTAACTACCGCTTTATCAATAATCTGGCGAACCGCAGACTCAAACTGCACATCAGTTTGTCCTGCTCCACCACCACTCCCACTAGTGTCAAATTTTGCCAACCTCGCTTTGACTGCTTGGAAGAAGGATACCTCTTCTTTTACCGCCATCGCTTCTTCACTCGGGATAGAAAGCGCAAACGCTTTAGAAAGAGCATTCACTTCCTTACAGAAACGTTCTTTTCCATCTTCTAAACCGAGAACATGCTCCTGTGTTTCTAGTAACATCACCATTTTCCTACGTGTATCAGCTTGAAGATATACTTTATAATCATAGCCATGGAGAATCTGTGCCACTACCTCTAGTTTTTCTCGCATCACCGCGATGGCTTCTGCCTGATCAAAGGTAGGCTTCCCTTTACCTCCACTCTCAGTGTAAGTAGCCAGTGCCTCTTTTAAAGAAGTAGCTATTCCTAGATAGTCCACCACCAGTCCACCTTCCTTATCTTTATAAACTCGGTTAACTCGTGCGATTGCCTGCATCAGATTATGTCCTTTCATTGGCTTATCTACATAGAGCGTATTTAGGCAGGGCGCATCGAATCCTGTTAGCCACATATCACGGACTAAAACTATCTCTAACGGATCATTCGGATCTTTAAGCCGATCAGCTAGGTTTCTTCGGTCTTCCTTGCTGGTGGAATGTTTTTGCCACTCCTCAGGATCAGAGCTGGAGGAAGTCATTACCACCTTGATCTTTCCTTTGCGTAAATCATCATCATGCCAATCAGGGCGGAGCTGAATGACCTCCTCATACATCTCCACAGCAATGCGCCTACTCATGCAGACATACATCGCCTTCCCTTCTTGGGTTTCTTGTCTAGCTTCGAAATGATTGATAAAATCCTCTGCAACAGCGGTGAGACGTTTAGGATGCCCCACTATAGCCTCCAGCTGTGTCCACTTTGCCTTAGTCTTAGCATATGCTTTTTGCGTCTCTGTTTCTTCTTCCCCCTCAGCCCCCTCAGTGAGCTGATCAAACTCAGCATCCACCTCTTTGATCTTATCTTCCGCTAGATTCAGTTTAGCCAGTCGGCTTTCATAATAAATCCTCACCGTCGCACCATCCTCAACCGCTTGTTCAATATCATACACATCAATGTAGTTACCAAAGACCGCTGGGGTCGATGCATCATCTCGCTCGATAGGTGTTCCTGTAAACCCAATAAAACTCGCATTCGGCAGACCATCACGTAAGTATTTAGCGAAGCCATAGCGCAACACAGCTTCGTCTCCTTTTTCCACCGTCTTAGCAGCGAAGCCATACTGTGATCGGTGCGCTTCATCCGCCATCACAATGATGTTACGCCGACTTGAGAGCTCATCGTAAACCGTCCTGCCCTCCTCAGGGGCAAATTTCTGAATAGTCGTGAAAATAATTCCGCCACCTTCAGTCTGTAGTAAATCTCGTAAATGATCTCTATCTTGAGCCTGCACAGGATCTTGCCTCAGCAATTGCTTACACCCTGCAAAGGTATCGAAGAGCTGTTGATCCAGATCATTTCGGTCAGTGAGAACCACCACAGTAGGATTATTTAATGCCAATACTATTTTCCCAGTATAGAACACCATGGAAAGCGATTTTCCAGAGCCTTGAGTATGCCAGACCACCCCAGCTTTCTGATCACCTTCTGGCTGATCGCTCACAGAAGGTAGATTACCATAAGCTACTGGATCTTCATTGACATTATTGCTAACAGCCGTTGCTCTAAGAGTAGATTTCACCGCTTGGTTTACTGCATGAAATTGATGATAGGCTGCCACCTTCTTCACCGTCTCCACCTGCACCAATCCATTCTCATCTTCAGTCTGTGATTTTTCAAAAACCGTGAACTGCTTCAGTAAATCAAGCAACACATCTGGACGGAGTAATCCACGGATCAAGGTCTCAATCTGAGGCACTGTGCTCCCATCTTCACGCATTCCATCAACAGTCTTCCACTGCATGAAACGAGAGAAACCTGCGGTCAATGATCCGGCACGAGCCTCGATACCATCAGAAGCGACCAAGAGAGCGTTGGTATAAAATAACTGAGGCACTGCAGCCTTATAATTCTGTAGCTGAGTGTATGCCTTCTTTACCGTAGCTTGCTCATCCGCTGGATTTTTAAGCTCTATCACCACCAAGGGAAGCCCATTGATAAGGATCACCACATCAGGGCGCTTCGTCACCATCGTCCCTCGCTGAGAAGCAGAGACCGTGAACTGATTCGTCACCTCTAGCCTGTTATTCAGCGGATGATCATAGTCGATCACCTTTACCAAATCACCCCTCACCTCACCATCCACTTGATACTCCACCTTCACCCCCTCAGTCACATAGCGGTGAAACTCCTCATTATTTTCTAACAGGTTCTGACTAGCAGGAGCCACGATCTTCCGCAATGCCACCTCACGAGCCTGCTCTGGAACACCAGCGTTCAACACCGCCACCATCTCCCGCAGAGTATCACTTACGATGACCTCCTCTGGGTTCTGACGGTTCAGTGCCTCAGGAGACGCAAATCGATAGCCCTGAGCTTCTATGACTTCGAGGCAGAAGTCCTCAACAGCTGATTCTGTGATTCTTTTAGACATGGTTATTCTACTGTGATGTAAGCTTGTTTTGGATCATTGGGTGTCCGAGGGAATGCCATCGCTAGCTTCCCGTCGTTTTTAAGGATAGTGACATATTGTCCACGTAGCGTTTCTGCTTCTCGTTGTAGTATATCAGACAATGCTCTTATGGTGACATATTGCTCAGAGCATATTTCTAAGATGAGAGCCTGCATTTTTTCAGGGCTTATACGCTTTTTATCTCTTGGCTCTTCGGCTACCTTTTCTAGCTGTTCTCGATAATCTAGCTCTAATGTCGATAAATCATCAATAAATGGACTTGAGAAATAAGGGTGCAGAATCCTGCCCAGTTTATCCTTAGTTAACTCGCTAATCGGGGAGTTCCGCTCGCTATTCGGGGAGCTTTTGAACACTTCTTCAGAGCTTGGTAAGATTTGTCCCGGTAGATGGTAAGTCTTCTCTCGGTATCGACCTGTGGAGGATAAAAAGCCTTCCCGCTCTAGCTTCATCAAACAATCAGTAATGTCTTTTGTATGGATTCTTAGAGACATGGCGATGTTTAGTTGGTAAAAAAATCACTAAAGTGAGACTCAAGTTCTTTGTAGGCTGAAAGCTCCTCTGTTAATAATGGTGCAAGTGTGTCTTTTAGAAAGGCGTCTGCATTGTTGCCACACTGGGTAAGACTTAAAATCCTTTTAGATTCCGTATAGATCTTTCCTGAACAACTTTTGAGATCATCAATTGGATTGTTCCTAGGTGGGGAGCTGCTTTCTGTTAGTTCGTCATTTTTTGCTTGGATGATTTGTTCTGATTTCTCTATTTGATTATTAGTTGCTGCTAGAGCTGAGAGTAGTTCATCATCTAAAAGGTAACTCTCTAAATTCCTTTTGGGTAACACGATGACACCATCAGAGCTTTTTTCTGTAACTACTTGTGCACTGAGATCATCCCTATCAATGAGTCTATGGACTGTGCTCTTAGGAAAAGTTCTCCTTAGAACTTCATCTAATATTATGCCGATATGCCCTACTTGATCACAATTACCCGCACTTATAAAGACAGTGTTAGGGTATTTAGAATTGAAAACATTGTTGTAGATATCAGCATCAAAGTTCTTCCTCTTTCGCCCAGTAGCTGAACCTTCGCAGAGCACAATATGCTTGGGCATGATTTGCTCGTTAAGGTCATCTAAGGCAATAGACATCATCTTTTCTAGAGAGGTTTTTTCAATGCTTACGGGAGTCAATACTTCATGCTGATCTGGGTCAAGATCATCGAAATTCAATACACAGACAGCGCTAGGCTGTGATGTTGCCAGTTCTTGAGCTGCTCTCATTACACCTAGAGAATGGGTCGAAATCCATACTTGGGAGCTGTCAGGGATAATACGAACAATCTCTAATAAAAGTTTTTTTTGTAAGCTGGTATGAAGATGCATCTCAATTTCATCGAAGCAATAGATTCCTTCTGGCATGAGGCGAACCCTGAGATGTAAATCAAGAAGTAAATCAAAGACGGACTTTTCACCACCTGATAAATTTTTATAAAGGAATCCTTTAGTTGAGCCTTTTGTGAATGTAAAAGTTCCCGTTCCCATCGGATCCGAAATATTATCAAGATCTAGATTATCAAAGATTGATCTCAATGAGGTTTGTATTGCTCCTATTAGTTCAGCTCTCAGATTTTCAACACTTTTTGAATTATTGCTCGTGTCATAGAGGGCTGACATTGTTTGCTGAATGAGTCTTTGATAATTCTTGCCTACTGTTTGATCATTATCAATCACTCGTGTAATAGATTGTTGATGATCATAATGCGGAACAGCATTGATCTGACGAATATTGAAATCCGCTTCATTCCTATAAGCTGTGCGCAGATAAATACACCCCTTAGAAACTGGCATATTATGATACAGATGAACAATTGTGTTGTCTTGGTTATTATAGTCTGAGTCTACTGATTTTCTGTGGTATCCAAGATCATTAGCATGCTGATTGTAAGCAAATCTCTTTTCCCAAGAAAGCAAGCCATCAAAAAGAGAAGATTTACCAGATCCATTGGACCCTGTCAGCAAAACTAACTTCACCTCTTCGCGGATATCTTTTATCTCTAGATGCGTGAATCTCTTGAAGTTTTTGAGCTTGATCGATTTAATTTTCATACGATTATTTAATTCTAATTTCTCCCTTCATCAGCTTGGGAAGGAGGGTGTCGCGGAGCTGGGTGAGGGTTTGGATTTGTTGGCTATTGTGAATTTTTTTATTATAGAATCCTTCAGATAATTTTTCAAACATTTTTAGAATCATAGAAGGTGGGTAGAGAAGTCTCATTTCATTTAAAACAGCTGTAGTCATGCTAGGCACTGCTGAGCCGACATTCATCTCCTCTAAGTTTATTTTCTTCATAGTTAAAAAGAAATATTTCACAAAATTTGGAATACCAAACTCAGTAAAGAACATCGTATCAACTGACCAAAACGGTTGTCTAACATACATAAGATTACTCAAAGTGCCTTTTCTTGGAATTAAAACTGATTCTTTTTGTGAGCAAAGTGCTGTTTCCACATGGCGCATGATACCTCCAGAGCCATAACAAGGAAAATTTCCATCCTCTAACTTCTTGTGATCTTTACCATATCTTACCGTGACAGCTTCGGATAGTTTTCCAACTCTCCACCCCTCAGGGATTTCTCCGAGTTCGGAGGGGGACATTTTGCCTCCGCTGTCTTTGTAGGCATTGCCGTTTTCATCTGGGAAGTTGAAGTCGATGAACCAGCGTTTGAAGAGGGTTTGGGCAAGGGCTTCCAAGGTCTCGTTCTGCTCACGTAAAAGCTCAATCTTGTCGTCGAGACTACCGAGAACTGCTGCGATGGCTTTTTGCTCGGGGAGTGGGGGGTGTTGTAGTTTTGCCTCTCGTAATGTTGTTAAAGGTCTTTGTATTTGAGGCACTCCTACCTGTGAAACTCGATTGAAAATATGATTCTGTCCAGCAGAGCTGATGAGCCAATAGTATAAAAATAGAGCAGTTAGCTTCTCATTATTAGTTCTGACTTTCATCATACTATTACCCATTATATATTTTGAAAATTTTGAGCTTTCAGGTATTATTCCAATCTTACCTAAAGTCCCTTTATGACATAGAATAACATCATCACATTCACAAGTAAACTTGGAGAACTCTGTATCTGCCCATTCTTTATCGATGTAGACAAAATCATCATCATGAAACTTTGATTCAGTATTTACATTAACACCTCTCAACACTGGAGCACCTGTACTAGTGTAGACAGAAGCTTTAATTTTGTTACCGAATGGACCAATCTGAGTAGAGTATTGTTCTTCACTAGAAAGTTCTAAAATTGTGGCTTCAGCCCACCCATCAGGAATCCATTCCCCATCTTCACTAGGGACTTTACACTAGGGAAAATAGTTGGGATTTAGCCTTGTACAAGGATTTTAGCTGTTTAACAATGGCAGGAT
>CAKZMG010000335.1 GCA_937128235.1 uncultured Verrucomicrobiales bacterium | reverse complement strand
TTAACCTTAAATCCCATCTTCCAAGCAGGAATAACCACCACCATCAGCTGAATCACACCTGCTGATAAAAGCGACCACGCTAAAACCTCTTCTGGAACACCAATAAATGGTAGGACGCAGAACATAGCGATAAGGAAAATAACATTGAGAAATGCATACGACATTGCTGGCGCTGCAAATTTACGGTGACTATTTAGAATCCCGCTAAACGCGGCCAATAAACAAACGAAGAATAGATAACCCGTAGTGATACGAGCTAGAGAGATTGTCAGATCTAGAGTCTCTGGTGGATAACCCCAGTTAAACATCCACATGATCGGTCCAATAAACAACATGCTGATACCAAAAATACCCGCTAGAATAAGCGCCAATAAGACAACGACTTTGTTACCATACTCGAAAGCGCCCTTCTCACCTTTCTCTAGTTTATCAGAATACAGAGGAATGAAAGCAGCATTAAATGCACCTTCTCCAAATACCCTGCGGAACATGTTAGGAAACTGAAACGCTGAGTTCCAAGCATCCGACTTACCACCCACACCGAGGTGGTGACTGATCACCATATCCCTCACTAAGCCTAAAACTCGGCTTAGCAGAGTGAATCCGCTGACTGTCATTAATGCTCTTAACATAGGATAATTCTTGGGAGTTCTTCGGAAGGCTTACTACTAATTAATTTGCTCTTTGGCTGGCTCTTCTGAGTCGATCATTGATAGCCACTCCGAGACCTGTTTCTGCCACTGTCTCTGCGACGATGGCATCCACTCCTGATTCATCCAGTTTGCGCAGCATGTGGAAAAGCCTCACAGCAGCTTCACCTAGTTTACCTTTGCCTGGGCTGAGTTCTTCGATGACTTCCCAGTCATGTAAATCCATGTAACCGTCTTTTTCATCTCCTCGATAACTGAGGAGCCCGTAGGTCTTGCCTTCTTCAGGGATGAAGTCTTCTGGCTTGTCAAAAATGTAGAGCGGTGTGTTCGGAGCATAATGACTACCGAGCATTCCCGGAGCTTCCATGCCTTGAGCTGCTTT
>CAKZMG010000334.1 GCA_937128235.1 uncultured Verrucomicrobiales bacterium | reverse complement strand
GATTGTGTAAATGCGAAATTTGTACATCTTCTAATCCAGCTAAACCTTTTTATATAGATTTGGTTTATTGCACAACTTTTGGTTTTTTAAGATGTTTTCTGCAATAGAAACAGCAACTTCTGGTCCTAAAATATGTTTGCCATCAACACCACTAACAATAGCAATTGCAGGTTTTTCTGAGGCGGTTCCTTTAGAAAGTGTTAAGCCCCAAATATCGTAACCACCAATAGTTTTAGTCAATGATTTTAATGTGACATTTGAATTGTATTTACTCTGAATACTTTTTAATTTTTTTGTAACCTTCTGATTTTACTAGCTTATCAACTTTTTCGTTAAAATAAACAACGGGATGTTTTTGTGGGATGTGTTGATGACTTTTTAAAACAAGGGTATCAGCGATATTAATATCATTATTTTCAAAGAGAAAATAGGAGTTTTTGCAGATCAGCTCCCTTATGAAAAAAAATCAGAATTTTATCTGACCCCACGAGTGACACAGCTCGGTCAGGTCCTACCAGATTATCACATCACTATTGAAGCGCAGGCAAATTTAGATGCAGCAGCTAAGTCTATTGGCGTCACTCATTTCGAGAGTATTCACAGTCTTATTGGGTTCGCTATTTGGGATTACATACGCACACAAGAAGGATGTAAGCCACTCAATCTAGTTGAAAGGATGATTCCTAGAAATGACCCCACCTATGACCCTGCTGTTGTTGATAAAGATGATTCACAGCATGAACCTTTTGGTGATGAGCCTTTCGGCGAAGATACATCTGGCAATCATGATTTGAGATATCAGCGTAAAAATCGAGATGTACTTGCTGAAGAGATTGTAGATATAGAGTTGTTTAAGGCATTGGAAAAAAAGATAAACTCTTATTGGAAGAAAGCAGATAAACAAAAAATTTCGCAAATTAGAGCGAAGTTGTTAAAAGGAGAGCATTTAGAAAAGGTGGTATATTTTGACGCTCTCCATATAGACAAAAAAGCTGAGCTAGAATTGTATGAAATGTTAGAGAAACTTGAGGTGAGGAATGACAAAGAGAGCATTTGGCTTCCTTCATATAATCCATCGCCTCGTGTTATTATCAATGAGTTTGAACGGAGAATAAACCCTAAATTTGCCAACTCTTTGGAGATCGATATTATTTACTGGGCAGACATATCTCGCTACGAAGAGCATGTGAAAGAAATTACCCCTGACTGGAGAGAGCTCGTGTACCCTTCTCCAGATAATAACGATGACTCACCAAGCAAGTAACTAGTTTTCTACTTCACTTCTCCGAGGTGTTTTTTGAAAAACTCGGCTCTTTTGCGGCGCAGATATAGTTTCTCGCCAGCTCCGTGACCTCCACTTGGGGCGATGTAATACTCGAAGTCTTTGTCCGCTTTCATCAGCGCATTTACTACCTGTAGCGTGCTGGCGGGATCTACATTTCTATCCAGCTCACCCACGGTGAGCATGAGCGCGCCTTTTAATTTGTGCGCATTTGTTACGTTGGATTGCTCTTGGTAATGCTTGCCGATCGGGTAATCCATCCATTGCTCATTCCACCAGATTTTGTCCATCCGGTTATCATGGCAGCCACAGTCAGAAAATGCCGCTTTATAGAACTCTCCATGGTGAAGTAATGCTCCTGTAGAATTTTGCCCACCCGCAGAGCCTCCAAATATCCCCACTCGCTCAATGTCCATCTGTGGATACTTCTTAGCGGCTTCCTTGATCCACTTGATACGATCCGGAAACCCTGCATCCACGATGTTTTTATAGCAGAAATGGCTAAATTCCTTACAGCGTTTATTCGTCCCCTTGCCATCTATTCTCACCACGATAAACCCACGCATCGTCAATTCATGAATCCCAGAGTTCCAGAACCGAAAAACTTTAGGAACATGCTGATCATGCGGCCCTGCATAGATATTCTCGATCACTGGATATTTCTTTTTAGGATCAAAATTTGCAGGCCTATGAATCGTCCCCCAAATCTCAAATTTCCCATCCCGATCAGTCGTAGAAAACACCTCAGGCATCTGCCAGCCCTTTGCCGTCAGCTCAGAAACATCACATCCTCCTATTTGCGATAAAACCTTACCTGTATTCCCATCGATAATCTGATAACTCCCAGCCCGATCCGCGCCCAGCACAGAATCCACTGCATAAGAGTAGTCATCAGAGAACTCTAGATAGTGATTCCCACCGCCGCGAGTAATCCGCTTGAGACCACTCCCATCGAAATTCACCCAATAATACTGCCTGTAATACGGGTCTATCCCCTTGATCTCGCCACCTGCAACAAAGAGAATACGTCTTTTTTCCTCGTCCACATGCACCACTTCATGAACAGTCATTTCACCCTTCGTGATCTGGTTTTTCACCTCTCCAGTCACTCCATCATAAAGATACAAATGGCTCCAACCACCGCGCTCAGACCTCCAGATGATTTCCTTACCTTTATCGATTTTATAGGCATAAGCATCTCTGACATAGATGTATGTATCGCTATCCTCACGGATTATTACTCTGTGCTCTCTCTTTATTACATCAGCTAAAATGAGATGATGTTTGCCATATCCGCGCTCAACAAAAGAATAAGTAAACGTATTCTCATCACGCCATTTATAGTTTCTCACTCTAAATGGATTCACTAATAACGAATCATCCGCAGCAAATGGCTCGCTACCATCCACAAAAAATACCCACGGTCTAGCTACCGAAATCACATCGCCGGGTTTATCATAATTAAACACATGTAACTTAGGCTGGAGTTGGTTTTTGGGAGAGGATTCCACTATCTTCACCTTTCGTCCCTGTCCTTTCGTTACCTTGCCAATCACAAATTTCTTAGAATCTGGAGCCCAAGCTACTTCCCAAAATGTCTGCTTTTCAGGGTCTCCATCCATGAGCAATTTCTTCTCCTTACCTGAACCTATCTCCTCAAGAAATAACTTCCCCCCATCCACATGTGTACGCCATTTTCCATCTGGCGATAAATCGTATTCTCTTACATTTCTAGCTTTTACAGGCTTCAGCTCACCATCTTTCCATGTGTATAGTTTACCCGCAATTTTAAAGTCAATCCCTCCATCTCCTTGACGTAAATTTTCGATGGGCAAGTTCTCTGAACTTATCTTTTTCTTCGTAAGATCAGCTATTTTACGCGCTAATAACTCCTGATTAAACGCAATCCTTTTCTTACCCTGTGGACTTGTAGCAAAATAAACCTTCTTTCCCAAAGCATCCTCCCATTCAAAAATAAACTCATCCCCCACCCAAGCCCCCTTCAGCCACGTATTTTTAAGGATGTTGTTATACTTAATGTATTCCGCATAAGATTTCGCCTGATATTCATCATGAGTCTCTGCTGCCCTTAGGAAAATGGAACAAATCGCGATAAGAAAAGTGATTCTAAATAGCATCATTTAGTAACGCTAAACACTGAGCCGTTCTTTCCAAGAATTTAAAGCGATACCAGAAATTATTTTAAAACATTAGCAGTGATGTCAGGGATGTCATCAATAATTATAAAACATCAGATTAAATCACCCTCCGTTTCTTGAGTTCATTGATTGTTGACCATTCATGGGCGTTGCGCATACTTCGCATATGGAAAAAGATTCAATGAAGCAAGCTGCGCTCGACTACCATTCTGCGGGAAAACCTGGAAAAATAGAGGTCAACCCCACCAAGCCATACGCAAGCCAGCGCGATCTCTCGCTCGCTTATTCGCCAGGTGTGGCTGAGCCTTGTCTAGCCATTGAGGCGAATCCTGAGGATGCTTATAAATACACTTCTAAGGGGAATCTCGTAGCGGTGATCAGTAATGGAACCGCTGTCCTTGGGCTCGGTGACATCGGTGCGATGGCGGGTAAGCCTGTCATGGAAGGAAAAGGTCTGCTGTTTAAAATCTATGCGGATATCGACTGCTTCGATCTAGAGCTCGACACCAACAATGTGGAAGAATTTATCCGCACAGTGAAACTGTTAGAGCCTACTTTTGGCGGAGTAAATCTCGAAGACATTTCCGCTCCAGAGTGTTTTGAAATAGAAGAACGCCTCAAAAAAGAACTCAACATCCCCGTCATGCATGATGACCAGCACGGCACTGCGATCATCAGTGGAGCCGCTCTGCTCAATGCCCTAGAGATAAACGGAAAAGATATTTCTAAAGCCAAAATCATCGTCAACGGAGCGGGTGCCTCAGCTATTTCCTGCACGAAAATTTATGTCTCACTCGGAGCCAAAAAAGAAAATATTTTCATGTATGACTCCAAAGGACTCATCCACGGCGACCGAACCAATCTCGATGGCAAAAAATCTGAATTCATCAACAGCTCCGTCCCAGCTGACACCTCACTGGCGCAGATTTTAGAAGGTGCCGATGTATTCATCGGGCTATCTAGAGGTAATGTTTTGAACCAGGAAATGATCAAGCCAATGGCTACTGATCCGATCATCTTCGCTATGGCAAATCCTACCCCAGAGATCAGCTATGAGGATGCTAAAGCATCACGTCCAGACTGCATCATGGCGACGGGCAGATCTGATTACCCGAATCAGGTAAATAACGTCTTAGGCTTCCCATTTATCTTCCGTGGTGCGCTCGATGCAAGAGCGACTGAGATCAATGAAGCGATGAAAATTGGTGCCGTTCATGCCATCGCGGAACTAGCTAAGAAGCCTGTCCCTGACCTCGTCAACATGGCTTATAACGGAGCCAATCTCATTTTTGGAAAAGACTACATCATTCCTAAGCCAGTAGATCCAAGACTCATCACTACCGTAGCACCAGCCGTTGCCAGAGCAGCGATGGAATCTGGGGTAGCGCAGAATCCAATCAAAGACTGGGAAGCTTACGAGCAAGAGCTGGCGATCCGACTCGGAAACACCAGCACACTTTCTAAGGTCATCGAAAACAAAGCCAAGCTGGATCTTCAGCAGGTCGTCTTTGCCGATGTGGAAAATGTCACCATGCTCAAGGCTGCTAGAGTGGTGGTGGAAGAGAAAATTGCTCAGCCTATTCTCTTGGGAAACAGAGCCATCATTCAGAATATGTTAGATGAGCATAACATCGCGCTTCCTGGCGTAGAAATCATTGATCCCAAGAAATGCGAAAATGAAGCTGACAAACAGCGCATCCGTGATTACGCTGCCATTTACTACGACAAGCAAAAGCGCAAAGGAATCAACCTCGATGAAGCCTACAAAGCCGTCCGCTCGCGCGCCTACTATGGAGCCATGATGGTAGAAACTGGCGATGCAGATGCCATGATCGGTGGGCTTTCCAGAAAATACCCAGACACGATCAAACCTGCATTAAAAATAGTAGGAGCTAAAGAAGGTGTAAAAAAAGTAGCGGGAATGCACATCGTGATGACGAAATCTGGTCCCATTTTTCTATCCGACACCACGATCAACCATGAGCTAAATGCAGAAGACATCGCTGACATCACAGAGCTAACCCATGATGCCATCCGCCACTTCGAGATAGAGCCAAAGATAGCACTCGTCACTTACTCAAACTTTGGCACAGCCAGAGAAGGAGCCGCGGCTAAAATGATGAGTCAAGCCACCAGCATCCTCCACGAGCGTCACCCAGACTGGATTCTTGATGGAGAAATGCAGGCTCACCTGGCACTTGAACCGGAGAAGCTTAACAAATTTTACCCATTCTCAAAGCTCAACGGACACAAAGCCAACACCCTCATTTTCCCAAACCTATCCTCGGCTAACATCGCCTACAACCTCGTAGGAAGCGTCTCAAATCTAGACATCATCGGACCTGTTCTGCTCGGCCTAAACAAACCCATCCACGTCCTTCAAATGGGTGCCAGCATCCGCCAGATCGTAGATATGGTAGGCATCGCAGCCATCCAGGCACAGGATAACCTAGCAAATTAAAAGCGGCGATTCTCGCCGCACTCAATAAAGCAAACCTTACCCCAGCGGTCTGGGATATGCATATTTACTACACCTTGAGGACTCCACACCCAGTTATCTTCGGGGTGTTGTTGGTCTTCGGGGTTGAGTAGGCCTGAGGTGAGATCGGTGCCGTGGGGTGGGACGCGGACGTAGTCTCCATCTACCACTTCATGCTTCCACTGCACGCGTGAGAAGTTCACTCGCCAGATGTCTTCTTTAGCCGGTGGAGTGGCTCGATTTGGGTTATATTTTTCTAGCTCTTTCCATGGAAATGCTATTTCTACACACCATCCTTCATCTTCGCTACTGGGGTCATTCAATTTCCCTCTCACACCTACTTTTGAAATAAGACCGTTTAAATTACATCCTAAAACTGGCACTCCTCCCTCACTATACGGCACTGGCAAGCTCAGCTCCCAGATCGTGTTCAGTGCATTCATCTCGAACTCATAATAATCGCGAGAGTCACCATCTGGATCGATGAATACCTCGAAGTCATTATCGTTGAACATGATCTCATTTTTCTTCGTGATCGTCCCCCAGACATGAGGCTCTTCCATTTCCGCTGCGATGTAGAAATAATCATCGCACCATAACATCTTGACCCGTGTTTTAAACCGAGGTTTCAGAGCTGGATCGCCAGTGATGTCCTCGAAGTCATCGCTCCAGTCAGCATTTGCCCATAATGGATCACTAATGAAACCATCCAGCTGAAGTGGACGTTCTATTTTTTTGCAGAGGTAAGTTTTTGGTAGTTCGCTCATATTTTATGTGAAGATTTGTATAGAAATTTATCCAAATGAAAAGCAGAGAAAATCTAACTCGACTCATTCACGCCATCTTCATAAATTATCATCCTAAACGACATGATAGATTCTAACAAAAAACTCAACCCAAAATTAAGGTTAGCCATCCTGGGCATGCACATCGAGAGCGGGACATTCAGTCCGCTAAGATCGACCGAGCATGACTTCTACACACTCAGAAGTGCCGCTATGATGGAGCGCTATCCCTTCATCAATGACGAACAAAATGCTCATCTCCAAAACGACCTAGAATGGATCCCAACCGTGCATTTCAGAGCCATGCCCGGAGGTCCTATCACATCTACAGCTTATGCAGCCATGAAGTTGGAAATCATTGAGCGTCTAACAGAACTATCATCCGCAGCACCCCTAGATGGCATTTACCTTGACATCCATGGAGCAATGACTGTGGTTGGAATCGATGATGCAGAGTTAGATCTGTTAGAATCTGTTAGAGCGGTCGTAGGAAAGGATATCATCATTTCCTGTAGCCAAGATTTACACGGAAATGTCTCGGCCGCATTCATCCAAAATTTAAACTACATAACCGCCTATCGCACCGCACCACACATCGACTTCATGGAGACCCGTGAGCGAGCGATGAAACGATTAGTCCACATGTTACGAAGCGGAGTAAAACCTGCAAAAGCATGGTGCGGAATCCCTATCCTGCTCTCAGGTGAAATGACCAGCACTGAAGTAGAACCAGGTGCTACGTTGTGGAGCAAGCTAACAGGAATGATCGATGGTGAATCTGTCTGGGATGTGTCTCTATGGGCAGGCTATCCATGGGCGGATCAACCACGCGCGATGGCATCCGTGGTTGTCTGTGGAATGGATCAAGAAAAAGTCAATGCTGCGGCATC
>CAKZMG010000333.1 GCA_937128235.1 uncultured Verrucomicrobiales bacterium | reverse complement strand
ATGGGAGTCTTCACTACCAAGGCAGACTATGATGGCAGTAAGGATATTCAGTTTACAGTTAAATCTAGTGATGGCTCAGAAATGACGCTGGATGCCACCTTCTCTGGACCGAACAAGCACATGTATAAACGATCTAAAGAGGAGGAGGTGAAATGAAGAAACTATTCAAAAGCCTCTGGTTCTGGGTGGTGCTGATGCACCTTGTCGTTGTTGCCGCTTGGTCTTATTTAAAAAGCATCACGCCTGAGCCAACATACACTCCACAGGAAAAATCTGCACCTCAACACAAGGAATGACGGTTACTACCATGACATCCGTAGCTGCGCTCAGTGCTGGCCTTGCGACTAGTCTGCACTGCATTGGCATGTGTGGACCACTTGCTTGTTCCGTCACTAGCCGCTGTAAATCTAAGCAACATGCGCAGCTGGAATCACTAGCCTATCATCTCGGCAGAGTTTTCTCTTACACGCTCATCGGAGCCATCGCAGGTCTCATTAGTCTCCAACCAATGGGGTTCTTCTTTGAGTCACCAGCAGCAGTCTTACCTTGGTTGATGATCCCATTTCTCATCATCACCGCCTTCCCCGAGCTCTTCAAAATGCCGCGCTTGAAGTTCCTCACCATGCCGTATTACAAGGCGAAACGCTGGGCAGAAGCCAAACCACCAGGCATCATGGGAGGTCTGTTAGGACTCATTTCTCCCTGTCTGCCATGCACGCCTCTCTATCTCATTTTCGGAGTCTGTCTGTTGAGTGGATCGCCACTATCTGGAGCGCGGATCGCACTCTGTTTTTCTCTTGGAACTATTCCGCTACTCTGGGCAGCCCAGTCCTCGACTCACCTCATCGCGAAATTCATCCCCGGGAAATGGCGTAGCGGGCTAAGGGTAAGTTTTCTACTTATCGTCACCGCAATGTTGATCTTCCGACTGCAAGACACGCTTCCAGCAAATGATGAGAAACCCGCTGGACAAACTGACCTCCCCGGCTGATGAGGGACTAAATAGCAGCTACAAGTTTGTAGCAAATTTCCATTTAAAAGATGTCCGGCTGTCTTCATTGTTCTACTCCACTTAAATCTCATCAGGAAAATTTCTGTTGTCGTGGGTGCGAGAGTGTCTACCAGATCATTCATGATTCTGGGCATGAAATGTTCTATGATCTCAAGGCGGAGACGCCACTCACTCCGCTAAGAGAGCGACCATTTCAAGATCGAGACTGGGACTGGCTTCAGGAGCTGTTAGAGAATGATAGTGATGAAGCACAAACCGTAGTTCTCGGTATCCAAGGACTCAGTTGCGTGGCTTGTGTTTGGCTAGTTGAGTCGGTCGCTAAAAAAATAAATGGGGTCTATTCGGTCAGTCTTAGTATCACGCGCGGTAGTATTGAACTCGTGTATCATCCTACTGAAATTGATCCAGCAGAGTTTGGCAATAGCCTCTACAAACTAGGTTACGAAATCAGGCGCACCCCAGCGAATAGCAATGAGTCTGGAGGTGGCTCATCGCTCGCGATAAAACTAGGAATCTGCGGTGCGCTCGCCATGAATACCATGGGGTTCACACTTCCTCGCTACACCGGTATGGAGGCATCTGATGAGCTACATGAGTTACTCACGATTGTGGTGATCGCCTCATCCACACTGACATTTTTTATCGGTGGATCGTATTTTTTTAAACGAGCTTGGGCTGCCTTGAAGCTCGGTCACATCCATATGGATTTGCCTATTTCTATCGGGTTAATTTTAGCATTCCTTGGATCCATCATTGGTTGGTTGTTCGCTCGTGAGGAACTTTTCTATTTTGATTTCGTGGCGATTTTCACCTTCTTGATGTTGCTAGGGGAACAAGTGCAGCAGGCATCACTGAGTATGG
>CAKZMG010000332.1 GCA_937128235.1 uncultured Verrucomicrobiales bacterium | reverse complement strand
TCATAAACGTTCATGTCTTATGAACTTGCCTGACGTACGCCTATTTTTAGTCTCAATTTTTGGTATCACCTTCACATTCACATTTGCTTCTGAACAAAAACCGATCTTCATACCAGATCCTGTTCCTGAGGCTGAGGCTAAAACAGGGGTAAAAGTTGAAACAAAAGAAATCTCACCACCTTCTAACAAGGAAGTAAAAGCGAACGATCATTTGAATCTTTTTCTCAAACTCCCCTACAAGGTTCTGCCACTGAAACCAACAGAACGACAACTTGCCTTAAAACATAAAGAAATCACTTCGCGGATCGTAAACAAAGAAACAGTCGTTCGCTATATCGCTAATCAGGTTCCCTTTATCACGGAAATGAAATGTATCGCCTACACGATAGATCGAGAACCAGTCGTCGAGGTCATTTACACCTGGGATAATCCAGGACTGATCAATCAATCACATTCTTATACTTACCGTCTAACAAGGAAAACCAATGGCTGGTTAAGTGTGCGCATCAGATAAACTACGTTGTTTGCCAGTCACATAGACCTTACTCTTTCAAGTAGCCGAATAAGCATAAGCTTCACCTTCAGGGAAGTCTGCCGTTTGAGGATACCATCCATAGGGATGCGTTGCTGCGCTCCTTTCCCTATGCTGGTATAAATATCACCGTTGGTGAATGGTAAGATTTCGTTGCTTCCCAAGCCGTAGGTTGCTTCTCGCTCCTTTGCTCAGCAAAAGGCTCCCTAACTACGTACCATTAATCTAATAACCTAAAACCTTACCTCGGTAGTGGAAACGCTCTGTTAAAGGCAAATACTTCCTCACGGATCTCCGCTAACTTCGCATCATCTGCTCTGTTTTCTAGAGCTGCGTGGATGAAGTCTGAGACTTTTCTGATGTCGTCTTCTTTCATGCCGCGTGTGGTCACTGCTGGTGTTCCTAGTCTGATGCCGCTTGGCTTGAACGGGCTTGCGGTGTCAAATGGGATCGAGTTCTTGTTGATGGTGATGCCTACTTTATCAAGCGCGTCAGATGCGATAGCTCCGTCCATACCTGATGGTCTGAGATCTACGAGCATGAGATGATTATCGGTGCCGCCTGATAAGATGCTGTAGCCGTGCTCAGTGAGTCTCTCCGCCATGGCTTGCGCATTTTTCACTACCTGTTCTGAGTATCCTTTGAACTCAGGCTTGAGAGCCTCGCCAAAGCATACTGCCTTCGCCGCGATCACGTGCATCAGCGGTCCGCCTTGGATTCCTGGGAATACTTGTGAGTCGATTTTCTTAGCGTGCTCAGCCTTGCACAGAATTACTCCGCCGCGTGGTCCGCGTAGAGATTTATGCGTGGTAGAGGTCACGAAGTCTGCGTGAGGAACCGGATTTGGATGCACCCCAGCTGCGACGAGTCCAGCGATGTGAGCCATATCTACGAAGAGATAAGCCCCCACTTTTCTGGCGATTTCACCCATGCGCTGGAAGTCAATCTCACGAGGATACGCGCTCGCGCCCGTAGTGATGAGTGCCGGCTTGAGTTCTTCTGCCGTTTTTTCCAGGGCATCGTAGTCGATACGCATGTCTGTCTCGCTCACACCGTAGTGAGTCACATCGTAGAATTTCCCAGAGAAGTTCGCCTTATGTCCGTGAGTGAGATGTCCACCGTGTGCGAGATCCATGGTGAGGATTTTATCACCCGGCTTGAGCACTGAGAAATATACTGCTGTATTCGCCTGTGATCCTGAGTGAGGCTGCACGTTTGCGTGATCTGCTCCGAAGAGTTGCTTGAGTCTGTCAATGGCGATCTGCTCAGCCACATCCACATGCTCACATCCGCCATACCAACGTCTGCCAGGATAACCTTCTGCATACTTGTTCGTGAGTAAACTCCCCTGCGCTTCCATGACTGCTGGGCTAGTGAAATTCTCCGAAGCGATCAGCTCAATGTGGCTACGCTGTCTTCTGCCTTCAGCTTCTACCGCTGCGAATACATCTGGATCAGACACTGCGAGAGCGCTACCAGATGCCTTTGTTAGGCGAGCTTCATGTCTGCCACCTTCAAATTCTGTGTGCAGAAATGCATCGACCATCGCAGTCACATTCGCCTCATCCACCACCTTCTGTCCCATGCAGAGGATGTTCGCATCATTGTGCTCGCGAGAAATTTTAGTTTCTTCAGGAGTGCGGACATTTACTGCTCTCACACCCACATGACGATTCGCTGCCATGCAGACCCCCACTCCAGAGGTGCAGACTAGAATGCCTGCATCATACGTTCCGTTCGCCACTTCGATAGAAACCTCATTCGCATAATCTGCATAATCTACAGAGTCCTTAGAATTAGTCCCATAATCAGTCACTTCGTGCCCATTTTCCATGAGGTAGCGCGCTACAGTGTCTTTCAGATCTACTCCGCCATGATCGGCTCCTACAGCTATACGGTATGTTGAGTTACTCATAATTTTGTGGTGTGCCTATGGCACGTCATTGGTCAATAGTCAATAGTCATTGGTGCTAGTATGACGCTAACTTAAAGCCTCTACCGCAGCGTCAAGAGACGCCATATCTTCCACACAGATTACCGTAGCCGTTTTATCGATGCGTTTCATCATTCCCGCTATTAGTCTCCCTGGTCCTAGCTCAATAAAAGTAGTATTCCCCTCAGCGATGAGAGCCTCGATGCACTCCACCCATCTAACAGATCCAGTGACTTGCTTCTCCAGCGTTTCGCGGATTTCATCTGCTCCACCTACGATACCTCCTTTGAAATTACTTGCAACTGGAATGCTCGGCTCGTTTACTGATGTGCCGTGCAGCACACCTGCGAGTTTATCTTGAGCGGTCTGCATCAGACGTGAGTGATAGGCTCCTGCCACGTTGAGTTTCTTAGCGATCTTAATTCCTGCCGCCTTCGCTCCTGCCACTGCTTTATCCACTCCCTCTTCACTTCCTGAAACTACGATTTGTCCTGGTGCGTTGAAGTTTGCCACATCCACATCACACTCTGCTGCCAGTGCTTCCACTGCTTCTGGAGTGCCGCCGATCATCGCCGCCATCGCACCTTTAGTAGCATCACAAGCCTCTTCCATGAACTGCCCACGCAGCTCCACCACTTTTAGACCATCGGCAAAACTAAATGTTCCCGCTGCCGCGTGTGCTGTAAATTCACCCAAAGACAAACCAGCAGCAGCCACAGGAGTGAAGCTAGGAACGCGTTCTTTTAAAACGGCTAAACAAGCCAAGCCATGAAGATAGAGAGCGGGCTGACAGCGTGATGTTTTAGTCAGCTCCTCCGCTGGACCATCAAACATGATCTCACTGAGAGAAAATCCGAGTGCTGCATCCGCTTCATCGACCAGCGATTTCGCCACTGCGTAGTTTTCCACTAAATCCTTACCCATACCCACATTCTGGGCACCTTGTCCTGAGAATAAAATCACTGCGTTGCTCATAGGCATGTATGCTAGACTGAGTGGAGTCATCAGGGATAGCAAAAAATAATTCAAATTTCGCTACAGTTTTTTCTTGCGTTTCATCACATTTCGCGCTTTCTTTCCCCCGCAACCAATAAATTTTGCAGCTAACTTTAACGGAGGGGTGGCAGAGTGGTTTAATGCACCGGTCTTGAAAACCGACGTGGGGAGACTCACCGTGAGTTCGAATCTCACCCCCTCTGCCAGCTGTAAAACTAGTTAAAAACTGGTTTCAAAAAAAGCGAGCTTTCATTAGCTCGCTATTTTTTTTAGCTTTTTCCCCATGGAACTTTTCTTCCGATCCATCCGTCGTTTATTGCTCATCATTGAATGGATGTTGAGCGTTGTTTGGGTTGCTGTTAGTAAGCTGCTCCCCTTTTGGAAAGTTAAGCCTGTGGTGGAGATTTTTAATGCGGTGCAGTTTCCTCATGAGGGAAAATGTGGAGCTTGGATCTATGGTCGGGTGCTGAGCGAGAGGAAGCTAGTGCCGCCAAAACCAGAGGATTCTAGCTGGGTGAATTTTAAAAGAATGAGCAGCCAGTGGTTCACGCGAGAGGTTCCGAAAACGGGCGTGACTGTGACCATTGGTAGTGAGAAGCATCATGTTAGATCTGATGAGGAAGGGTATTTTGAGGTGCTGGCTGATGATGTTTCTGGAGCGTATCAAGTGAGCCTGGATAGCTATCCGTATGAGGCTGAGTTTCACTGCACGGGATCAGGAAATGTTCCTGAATTAGTGATCATTTCTGATGTCGATGACACTCTGTTAGAGACCGGAGCGGTCTCGCTGGGGAAAATGCTGAAGACGACTTTGTTAGGAAATTCTCTCACCCGCGAGCTGGTGCCGGGAATGGCTGAACTGATCAATAGACTCCATGCTGATTCTGCGAACCCAATATTTTATGTGACGAGTTCGCCGTGGAATCTGCACGGTTTTTTGGGGCGTGTGTTTAGCAGGGCTAGGCTACCTAAAGGCGGAATTTTCATGACGGACTGGGGACTCACTCCTAAGCAATGGCTAACTCCTAGCCACGATGTCCACAAGGGTGCAGCTATCCGTAGAATCTCTGGATGGTTTGAAGAATCTGAGTTTATCCTATTCGGGGATGACAGTCAGAAGGATCACATTATTTATGCAGAGTTCATCCGTGCAAACCCAGATAAAGTCAAAGCGGCATTTATACGAAGTGTGTCTGGGGAGACACAGAAGCAAGCCGTCCAGCAAATGATGGATGAGGTAAACGCTTCGTTGAAAAGAAAAATCCTCCACCTAGTCAGCACTGCTGAAGAGATAGAGGATATTTTGATTAATTACTTAGAAAAAGAACTCTAAGATTATTTTTTCTTGGCTGCCTTTTTCGCTGCTTTCTTTGCCGCTTTTTTCGCGGCCTTCTTGGCGGGCTTAGCAGGTTTAGCGGCTGTGGCGGCTGCGAATTCTTCGTCGTCGTCATCTTCGTTCGCGCCATGCGTGAGGATGAACTGGAGATCTTCCATGTCGAGATTACTCGCGAAGCCTTCGTCTCCGAGGACATTGGTAACCAATGCGGTCTTCTGGTGCTGAAGCACGCGGATTTTTTCTTCCACAGTATTTCTAGTAAGCAGACGATACGCGATCACCTTATTCTTCTGACCAATTCGGTGCGTTCTATCAATCGCCTGATTCTCCACCGCTGGGTTCCACCATGGATCATAGAGAATAACGTAGGAAGCAGAGGTAAGGTTTAGACCCGCTCCACCTGCTTTTAGCGAGAGCATGAATACTGATGGTTCCTTGGTAGTCTGGAATTTTTCGATCTCCCCTTTTCGGTCTTTTGTCTGACCTGTTAGATAATTGTAGGCGCGGCTCTCAGTTTCGAGACGTGCTTTAATAATATCTAACATGGATACAAACTGTGAGAAGACGAGAACCTTATGACCTTCCTCGCGAAGCTGGTCTAAGAGATAGAACAGTGCAGTCATCTTCGCACTTTCTTCCTTGAGGAATTTAGGATCAATCAGACCAGGATGACAGCAGATCTGACGCAGACGCATCAGTCCCTGGAGGATCGCGAATGAGTTCTTCTTGACCGCTTCATCTGAGTCTAGCCCGAGTAGTGCTTTTTGGATGCGCTTAAGTTCTGCCTTGTAGAGATCTGCTTGAATGCCTTCCATTTCGGCAAAGACTTCTTCCTCAGTTCTCGGTGGGAGATCTTTCGCCACTTGTAGCTTCGTTCTACGGAGTAGGAATGGACGGAGTCTTGAGGCTAATCTGCTCTGAGATGTCGGGTCCTTGCGTTTATCGAATCTCTTCTTGAAGTATGCCTTCGTTCCGAGAACTCCTGGCATAGCGAACGCCATCAGAGACCACATATCCATGAGACGGTTCTCAATCGGAGTACCCGTGAGGACGAGTCTGTTAGATGCATTCAGCTCGCGAGCCGCCTTAGCCGCCTTAGAGTCTGGGTTCTTGATCTGCTGACCTTCATCGAGAATAACAGTGAGCCATTTGATGGTGTTGAGTTCTTCACCACAGACACGGAGCTGGGCGTAGTTTAGAACGACCATATCTAACTTATTCTGAGCCTCATCAATGTCTAGATCATCTTTCGTTCTAAGGATTTTGACACTTAACTCTGGTGCAAATTTCTCTGCCTCAGTAGCCCAGACATCAAGAACAGACTTAGGACAAACGATGAGAGCTGGCTTGTGTGAGGATTTCTTGTCTTTTATATTCTCTTGACGCAACCAGAGAATATAAGTGAGTGATTGAATCGTTTTACCAAGACCCATGTCATCCGCTAGGATTCCACCGAATCTGTTCGTGGCGAGATAGGCTAGGAATTTGAATCCATCTACCTGATACGGACGAAGTGTCGCATTGAGACCCTCTGGAACCTCGACATCGACATCGACCACAATGTCTTTCGCGGTGTCTTTGATACGTTTCCATGCCTTCGGATCAAAGACCTCAGCGGCCTTAGGATCTGCAAGCTGGAGTGCGTGCATACGGTGAGTCTCACCAGAAAGGTCAAATGGATCGAGTCCGAGCCTCGTCACGGCATCGCGTTGGTCGTCATCGAGCTTAATTTCTAATCGCATCCAGCCGCCGTCTTCCATACGGACATAGCCACCACGAGCAGCTACTAACTGACGGATCTGAGTCTTCGATAGATTCACACCTTCGACATCGATCACAATTCTCAGATCAAACCAATCGATATCCTGATTCACCACCTCGAAACGGATCGCAGCAGTGACTGGATCGGCTAGAAGCGTCTTGAGCTTGAAATCCATCTCCACATCGACTGATTTCGGCATTTCTTGTGCCCACTCAGCAAATTTCTCTGGGAACAGCTTCGTGACACGTGTCTTGAACTCATCAAGCTTTTCGTCATAAGTTAGCCCCATTTCCTGAAGCAGACCTGGAACAGGATAGAGATCTTCACGCGCAAAACGTAGTAATTGCTTACCCTTTACTGGCTTTTGCTCCACGAGCTCCCAGCCTTCTTTGACGAGCTTTTCGGTGCGACGCTCCTTTTTCTCTAGCGCTTTTACATCGATCACCAGATGCTCAGTCTCAGCAGCAGTGAGTCCCTGCTCGATACGCATTTGGAAGCGAGGATAGAGGTCTAGATCCATCACACGTTTCTTCAGCGTGCCTGGAAGTTTCGCACCTATTTTACGGAGAAATTCTACCCCTTCGAGACTGTCGATCACCTCTTTCGGGATCATGTAGCGTGGCATCACTTCCGTATTATTCAGCCATCTAGGTGGACCTGAAAATACTGTTTCATCTGACTGATACAGCTCTTCACGGCCAGGTAGCAACCTCACTGAGTGGGAAACATTCTCTCCCTCACTCGTAATAAGCTGAAGCGCAAATGAGTCTGGATAATATGGATCATCCTCACAGATCCAGCTTATCTTCTTGTCTGAAACTTTATACACACGCTCATCTAGGTTTACTACGTAGCCCTTGAGTGCCTTCTGGCGGAAGAGACGGTTCATGAAGCGGCAAGCTTCCTCAGTATCTAGATCCATTGTAGCTGCACCTTCCTTAGCATAGAATGCTAGGAAATGTTCCCAGATCACTTGGCTCGGTGCATCCATTCTGAGTGCTGCCATTTCAAATAGACCCACAAGTCGATCAATGTCATTTTTCTCTCTGAGAGGTAACCATTCAGTTTTCCCCTCTTTGACCTCGACTCTCGCTTCATTGATCGTAGAAACAATTCTGAATTCTATTTTCAGCGGCTCTTCCTGTGGTGGACGATCATTCACACTCTCGATCCTATCATACCACTCAGCCACCTCGCGCTCTTTCTCCCAGTCCTGCATCTTCTTCTGCACGGATTTAAGATCCGTGATCGCATTCATGAAGTCCGCATAAGGCAGCTTCTTCTTGAAAAACGCGTAGGCTAGGTAATTCCAAAATTCTATAATATCTCCAGGAGGCATCGGCCATAGCTCCAGTGGGTCATAGCTGACTATTTCCCAGCGAGGATTCAATCGCACCATATCGTGGTCATGGATCTCTCCCTCGATCACGTAGCGGCGGTACCTCTTCTCGACCTTCGTCACAAAGTCCGCTTCCCCGTCATCTAGCTCACGCTCCAGCTTCTCCTCGATCAGATCGATAATCGGAGTATCATCAAATTCATTAGGAGACTCAGGCAGATCCTCACCACGGTGCATACGCTCCATCATCGTCGCATACATGCAGGCACCAGCTATCGTATCATCTTCAGCCGTGCAGCTGCCAAACCATCGATTCCCCTGTAGTCTGAGACTCGTCCTGTAAGTGCCCGTCTTGTCCTCTACTCTGCCTTGGATGAAAAGGTGATTTCCAAATATCTGGGTCACCGCACCCTCTTGCTGGAGGTCGTCACCACGGTTACGAGCTTCTTCAGGGAAGCTATTTAGGAAGTTCAATGTTGCTCTATCTGGATTCATCAGAAATGATAATTTATGGTTAGATTAGTTTCTCATCGCGACATCAGTCGCAATGTCACCTGCATGACAATTTTTTGGGTCATCAAGGGAACGCAATGTTATAGGCTATAATCTCTGTCTGGCAAGATAAGAATGTATCTAAATAGGTTAATATAGCTTAAGGGAGCTGAAAGCCTAACTATAACAACCAGAGACCGCATAAAAAAAGTCATTTATCAAGGTTACTCGGCTGCCCCAATAACCCGCTGAGCTATTTTACCTACACTATCTACGCACATTTCAACAAGATCACCAGCACGCAGGTACTGAGGCGGATTCATTCCCATTCCAACCCCAGAAGGAGTGCCAGTAGCGATGACATCTCCTGGCAGCAGTGTCATAAACTGTGAAATGTAGCTCACCAAATACGGCACACTAAACAACATATCACACGTGTTCGCATTCTGCCGCATCTCGCCATTCACTTTCGTCCATATCTGTAAATTCCCTACATCACCCACCTCATCAGGTGTCACTAGATAAGGACCCATGGGAGCAAAGGTGTCTGCACTCTTGCCCTTCGCCCACTGTCCACCTCGGTGTTTTTGAAATTCTCGCTCAGAGTAATCCCCCATCACACTATATCCTGCAATGTAATCCAGAGCGCACTCCTCGCTAACATACTTCGCTTTTTTACCAATCACTATCGCCAACTCCGCCTCATAATCCAGATGCTTACTTCCACGAGGAATCTCCACATCATCAAACGGTCCCGAAAACGCAGTGGTAGCCTTCATGAATAGCACAGGTTCGCTGGGGGCTTCCCCGCCTAACTCCTTCGCGTGATCCGCATAGTTTTTGCCTACGCAGATAATCTTAGACGGGCGTGTGATGGGAGCGCCTATCCTCACCCCCGTTGAACTGATCCCCTCAGAATCGACAGAACTTCTCACACCTCCATTTTCATACCAGTCTCGCAGAGCAGATAATCCATCTCTTTCAAAAAAGCTTTCATCATACTCCGGAAACTCATCTCCCGTATTCACAATTTCACCATTTACTAGCAATCCAGTGCGCTCACTCCCAGATAAGCCATATCTTAGTAACTTCATCCAGTGACCATATCACTTGAACAAATTTGGAAAAGATTTTTCAACTATCAGAGCTATCACAAAAAATATGATTTGGACCAAATTGCTGATTTTCTCCTACCCAAAACTAGGCACTCAAACCAGACGATATTATTCATTAATCATCATATCACAAAATCACTCAACAATAAAAAAATCTGAGACCAGAATCAATCTGCCCGAATTTTCACAAAACAACATCCGGCATCGATAAACCATATTTTGCCACTTACATTACTCAGATCGAACTGATGAAAAATCAATTTTCTCAATAAAAGTGTGGCTGACACTTCCTATGGCTTCTTCCTAAACGCTCTTAAAAACGTAAACACCCAACCTTAAAAGAGATGACATCAATCCAACTAAAGACAATTAGTGACAAATTTGATACACCACTAAACAACCCTATTCACGATACCTATCCTCGGTAAAACCAAGCTCCATTCTAAACTGAGCATGTGAGCAGGAAGAGACAATACGATCATCTAACTCAAAAAAATCACCAAGCTACTTGCAAAAACACCATAATTATTAAACATTTGATTTATTTTAGTAAAAAATATTAATAAATACTTAAAAATTAGCTATTTAATAAAAATTGAAGTGTCGAATCATTACCGCACAAGGACAATTTTAAAAACGTTTGATTGAAATATGTGTTAGATTTTTTAAAAAACTGTATTAAAACAATTTACACGTAAATTTACTAAACAAAATACTAGAAAATAAAGCCTACTACTATCGTTCGAGGTTCAAAAATCAATAGAGACACCCCAATCAATCTGAGTTCAAATCCATCAGACAGCAACTACTCGTAACGTCGATAAAAATGAAATTCATCTCCAATCATCAAGCTATAGCTGCAAAGCAAACAATACCAAGTCAACCCACAACCTAAAAACAAAAAGACGATTTATGAATATTTATAATTAAACTAAAAATACAATCATTTGAAAACAATGAATCACCAAATCAACGATTCCTAAAGTTCATTTACAGAATACTCCTCCCCTCTCCCAGATGAAACGAAACACTTAACAGCAAACCTAAAATTGTGAATAACTAGTGAACAAATCCAGGACACTAAGCACCTCATATTTCAGATGAACTAAACCACAACGAACCAAGCAACCGATTCAAGCAAATGATTAAATGATCACTTTTCGTCAATCAAATTTACACAAACCCACAGGATTCCAATATTTCGGTAAACCAAGATAGAGAGGCACCCAAAAAAGAAACATGCCTACTATCCCTAATCGCAGGATAAAACTGGAAGTTCTTGGTCAGCTAATATAGAGAGATGACATGCAAGAATTCACTCACATTGATGCCGAGAACCAACCCGGGATGGTGGACGTTTCAAACAAAAATACCACCCAGCGTGAAGCAGTGGCAGAATGCATTGTTGAGCTGGGGGAAGCACTCATGGAGCAGCTTGACTCAGATGACATTCAATCCAAGAAAGGACCAGTGTTTCAAACAGCCATAATCGCTGGCACCATGGCTGCGAAGAAGACTTCTGAACTCATCCCCTTCTGTCATCCTCTGCCTCTTGAGAAATGTAAATTTAAAATAGAACCCATCAGCCCCACAGCAGTCTCCATCCGATGCACCTGCCTCACAAACGCGAGAACTGGCATAGAAATGGAAGCTCTCACGGGTGCAAACATCGCGGGTCTAACCATCTATGATATGTGCAAAGCGGTAAATAAATCCATCGTTATTTCAGAGACAAAACTGATCTCAAAAACTGGCGGAAAGTCAGATTACAACCTCTAATAAGACACCTTGATGCTTACCGGAATTCTACTTGTAGGAGGAAAATCTAGCCGTATGGGCGAGGACAAGTCTGAGCTTATCTATCACAATGAAACTCCCGAGAGAGTCCGTATGTATGAGATGCTCAGCGAACTCTGTGGCAAAACTTACCTCTGCCATCGAGCAGATCAGGCTTTTGACCAGCCCGGCATCTGTGATCCAGGTAATGGTCCGCTTGCAGCCATAGCCGCCGCTGCTGAAACTGTACAAGACAGTGCGCTATTAGTAATAGCCTGCGACACGCCATTACTAACCAAACACGATCTGCAAAACCTCATCGACCAGCGAGACTCTTCATTAATGGCAACTTGCTACACCAGTGCCATTGACCAGAAGACTGAACCACTTTGCGCTATTTATGAACCAGCTATCTTTTCCGCATTAAACTCAGCTGTAGAAAATGGCCAATACTGCCCCAGACATCTCTTAGAAAACCACCACACGCAGATAAAATGCATTCCCCTCACCTCAGCTCACGCACTGATGAATGCTAACTCGCCAGCAGAGAGAATAGAGGTTAATGCGATACTCAACGACTCCAGAGTAATGAAAACAATCGATCTCAAGTACTTCGCCCAACTCCGTGAACTAGCGAACAAAGACACTGAAAGCATCGAAACTGAATCATGCACACCCGCAGGACTGTATTTGGAAATCAAACAACGCTACCAATTCCCCTACAAAGAAAAACATCTCATGGTAGCCATCAATGACGACTTCTCCACCTGGGATCACTCCCTGCAGGACGGTGACGAAGTCGTATTCATCCCACCAGTAGCCGGTGGATAGGCGTTTGGGATCACTCCCCGCGCATCACCTTCAGCATATCGTAAAATGCCATCAGAAGAATAAACAAAACATACATTCCCACTACTCCCCAGTAGATAGAAAATCTCACCACTCCGTCTCTCAGCCAGTCATCAATCACCCAATTCCCCACAGCAACCATTACTAACAGAAAGATGATCAATTGAGTCATCATTTTTCTTCTTAATGTCCGGTCATGCAAAATCCCTTTTGCTAACATCAGACAGGTGCCTATAAATCCGTTATTTTTCATCGTTTTATGGTTCTAAATTCCTACTTCACTAAACTCTCATAAGCATCCCAAAATGCCTTAGTCTGCTTCTCACACGGGACTAATTCTACTACCAGAGGCGCACTACCAGCTTCTATTTCCAACTCATCTACAGTCTCTACACGCTGGTAATCCCAGCCCCACATCATCGCCCAGGACTCAAAACTAAATGCGTGCTCATTGGCAATAATACCTTTCTGAGCTCCATCCATTTTCTGCACTCTCGGCAGTCTATCGAATATCCTCCCACCGCCATTATTCATCACTACTATCACCCGTCCCTCAGCCTCACAATCGTGAAGCAAACTCGGTGCGGATAAATCATAGAGTGCTGTTAGATCACCTATCAGAATCCACGCATCATCGATCCCGTGCGTCCAGCCCGCCCAAGTCGCCAGCTGACCATCTATCCCATTCGCTCCTCGGTTCGCACGCACTACTTCATGCGGCGCACCCTTGTCACGCTGCGCGAACAATCCCCACTCACGGATCGGCAGGCTATTACCCAGATACACGCTCTCAGCCATCGTTGCATAGATCGATGTCATCCTCACAAACGCCGGCTCACTCTCAGGAAACCTCTCTAACAACTCATCAATCTGAGCCACTCTCCTACCGTTTCCATTAAGCAAATCCGTCACATCACCCACCTCCTCTACCTCACCTATCCCCTTGATGATCCGGCTAAGGTTTCCTGAAATTGTCTCACTTGCACGCGCTAAGCCACTGAACCCAGTGCGAGAAAGATTCAACACCTCGATCTCCGGCTGCGATTCCAAATCACGCCAAAACCTCCCCACCGGAACATCTCCTATCCGCAAAACTTTAGCAAACTGAGCACCCCTCAGCATTCTATCAGGATCAGAAATCACCAGATCACCCAGTAATTCACGCAACCCCGATGTAGGATCAGCTATCACAGGAATCTTCAACTTCTTCAGAAAACTAAATACCTCAGCCCTATCCTCAGGCTCTAGCCCTCCCAGACAAACGACCACTCCCTTCCACACATCATCGAAAAATCTCACTAAATTAGACACATCTAGCCTCTCACGCTCCAGCCTCCACTCTCCGATCTCAAGCTTCACATCATGTTCAGATTCAGTGTCCCCTCCACCTTCACCTAGACAGACATTCACATGCCATGGCTGCCTTCCATTCCAGCCACTTAAAATCTCATCACATCCACTCTCCACATCTTCACACCCACCCACATAATTTCCAAACATCCCGACCTGCTCTATCGCCTGTGGCGCACCACTCCCACGATACTCAGACGGTCTATCTGCACTGATCACTAGCAGAGGTCTCCCCTGATAATAACTCTCTACCACCGCCGGCAAAAGCTCCGCCACAGCCGTCCCAGAAGTAGTGATCACCGCACAAGGCTCGCGCGTATCCATCATTCTCCCTAGCGCATAAAACCCCGCAGCACGCTCCTCGAAATGCGACCACACCACCACATCCTCACACTCTAACAGTGCAGAAATTAGCGGGATATTTCTCGCTCCAGAACAAACCACAAATTCTCTCACCCCTCTCGCCAGGCATTTCTCTATCACGCTCCGCGCTATCTCCATATCATTCACAGCCACTTCTCTACATGCTCACACCCAGCTTGTCCATTCTTTCAAGATCACATTTGCGCTCATTTCTTTCTAGTCACATACCAGAAAAGCCAAATCATACTACACCCACACCAGACATAACCTAAGAATGCCAAATCACGAGACTGCATAGAGTAGGTGTAAGAATTCAAAATCTCAGTACCCCTCGTAACTTCGTAGATAGCTTCAATTGACAGGTTATGTGCCGCCCATAAAGGAAACACAAAGCCAGCGAATACGAGGCTCAAAATCACTCTTAGCAGGACGCATTTTTTCAATTTCATCGTTATAAATAGAGGCTTAAAATTTCAGTTAAAATCAATCAATCCTCTCTCCTCTTCAAGCACCTACCTCGCGGCTCATCGCCTTTGTGGAGCACTACATCGGAATGCAGGAACTTTGCTGCCTCTGCGGAATCCCGCACCTTCACCGCACTGCGCTTCATCATCTCGGCTTCAAAATCCTCTAACACATGCTTCCGCAGCCCACCCTCCCTCCAATCAGACTGTGGTCTGCACTCCTTAGTGATTGCCCTTGCCAGAGCTAGCGCATCTAACAGAGCTTGATTCGCACCCTGCCCTTTAAATGGACTCATCGGGTGCGCCGCATCACCGATCAATGTCACGGGACCCGCTTTCTCTAACATTTCTGGCTCCAATAGCGCTCTATCATACACCGGGTAACCAGTAATCTGTGACTCATCAGTAGCCGCTAGAATCTGCGGGACAGGCTCATGCCACTGAGTTCTTCGGCATGCTTCTGCCTTCAGAGCTTTCACTCCCTCAGCACTCAGTGCCTTAGCCTCATCCTCTGGCATAGGGAAACTAAACTGCCACATCACAGTATCCTCAGAAAATGGCATCATATAAATTCTGTCATTCCCATTCACCGTCTGAAAAACAGTCGCTGAATCTAACAATTCACTCTCCACACCACACAGATTCTCTAACGGACAGATCCCTAAAATAACAATACAACCCAGATATCTCAGTGGGGAAATCTCCTCACCAATGATCGATTTCCGCACCTTACTCCGTATTCCATCAGCCCCCACCACCAGGTCAGCATGCGCTTTTTTCACCTCACCATCCACCTCGAAACTTAAGTCTATTCCACCATCTCCACCGCTTCCATTTTCCTGAAAATCTACTAACTGATGCCCCCACTGCACCACATCATGTCCACCTAACTGATCCAGTATCGCTAGGCGAAGTGATTGCCTAGCGATGTGAATATTCGTCCGCTTTGGTGGTGCCTTCGTTTCCGAGCGCAGCCATTTTCTGATCCCCCATTCGCCGATCACTTCTCCATCAGGAGTATGCACCAAATGCCGCGTAGAAACCACGCCACCGACCATATCTGATGTGAAAACTCCCAGCCCTTCTATCGCCTTACTCGCCTGTTGCAGAGTAAGCCCATAGCCCTGTGAGCGAGCATCGAAACCGCTGTCCCGCTCATAGAGAGTGAACGGAATCCCACGGTGCAGACAAGCTACAGCCAGAGCCACGCCACCTATTCCACCTCCAATAATCGCTACATGAGGATAGTTTTCATTATCTAAAACCAATGAAGACTCATCATCACCAAAATACAAGCCAGAGCCATCACAAACCAGACAAGGATCTAGATGATCCAGCGGCGGCATTGGCGTTTTAACATCGAGCTCTCCCTTACTCGTTAATTTCTCAAATTCCTCTAATGCCCGCTGATAGCGGAGCCGCACCTTCTTAGAAATACCTCGCCTCTTCCTGCCCTGTCCCTGGCACTCATGACAGATCGTCATCCTCCTTTTGCTCTCGCTATGTTCGTTATTTTCCAATGATAAAAGTTTTTAACCTGCTAATACTTTTCCTGCAAGATGAGAAAAAACTTATCTCAAAAAAACTTACCCCTAGAGTCTAATGACAGGTAGTTTAGAGAGACTAGTCAATTCTATGGAAGCAGGGCTTTGCCCGATGAAGCGAGAAGCAGGAAGCCGCCAAGCATCCTTCTTCCCTGAATGGTAAGATGTCGTTGCTTCCCAAGCCATAGGCTGCTTCTCGCTCCTTTGCTAAGCAAAATGCTCCCAAAAACTTACCTCTAGAGTCCTATTTGTCGGTCACTATCCTTGATCTGCCCATTCCCCGTGATGCGGTATTGATACGATGTCAGCTCCACCAGCCCCATCGGTCCACGCGCATGGAGTTTATCCGTAGAAATACCTATCTCTGCTCCAAAACCAAATTCCTCACCATCAGAAAACCGAGTCGAAACATTATGATACACACATGCCGAATCTACCGCACTCAAGAATCGTTTAGCCTGCTGATCATTACTCGTGATAATGACCTCACTGTGATGAGACCCGTAGTGATTTATATGATCAATCGCCTCACTCACTCCATCTACCACTTTCACAGAAATAATCAGATCCAGATACTCCGTAGTCCAGTCCTCCTCAGTCGCTAACTTTACATCTGTTAGAAAATTCTGCGTCTTCTCACAGCCACGCATCTCGACATTTCTCACATCTAAACGTTGCTTCAACTTTGGTAAAAATTCCTTCGCAACCGACTGATCCACGAGCACCGTTTCCAGCGCATTACAGACAGATGGCTTCTGTGTTTTTCCATCATCAATAATGGCAATCGCCAACTCTTGATCCGCCTCAGCCTCCACATAGGCGTGACAAATCCCATCGTAATGCTTGATCACCGGCATCCGTGCCATAGAAACAACAGCTTCGATCAATCCCTTACCACCACGAGGAATAATCAGATCCAGATACTTATCCATTCCCGCCAAAACTTGCACTGACTCTCGCTCAGTAAAAGGAATCAGCTGGATCGCACCCTTTGGCAGACCCGCTGGCTCACCGCCCTCTTGCAGAGCCTTTGCTAAGGCTTTATTAGAATGAATTGCTTCCGATCCACCTCTCAAAATCGTAGCATTCCCTGACTTCAAACACAGCACCGCTGCATCCGATGTCACATTCGGTCTAGATTCAAAAATAATACCAATCACCCCAATCGGAACCCGCACTTTCTCGATGCTCATACCATTCGGTCGCTCAATCGTTTCTAACAATTCACCTACAGGATCTGGCAAATCAGCGACCTGTTCAATACCACTAGCTATCGCTTCAACACGCGCATCATCCAGCACCAGCCTATCCTTCATTGATCCAGCAATCCCACGCTCATCCGCGGATGCTATATCTTGTGCATTAGCCGCTAAAATTTCCTGCTTCTTTGCGCGGACACCCACAGCCATCGCTCGGAGAATGTTAGATTTCTGCTCAGCATTCAGCAGAGATAAAGCCAGAGCCGCACGGCGAGCTTCCTCACCCATGGCGTAAATATTGTTGTGGATTTCTTCAGAAGTCATCTGCTTCGTTCGTTAAAAATAAGTAGGCTCACTAGGGATCGAACCTAGATCTACGGTTCCGGAAACCGTCGTTCTATCCATTGAACTATGAACCCGTTTTTTAGCAACGCGCACTACTTAGCACTGTTGTTTCCCTTTTGCCACTATAGAAACGAAATTATTCATTTCAGCCTCTTTTTCCTCAATACACTCAACGAGCTTCAGCTGATTTCGGCAGCGGACTAAGTTATGATCATCATACTCAGTCTTAAAGTATTGGTCGCCCTCTAAGTAATCTGTTAGGAAACGAATCCCCACCTCAAGAGTCATCAGCTTGCCACCAGTGACTAAATTTTCTATCTCCAGCGGAATAAGGCAATCACAGCCCTCTAGGTAGCCTTCAGCCAGAGCCTCAAACATAGACATCCGCATCTCCACCTTACTCAGATCCTTCTCGTCCTCCTCAGCAGGAGAAGTCGCAGTCCGCACCAGATCACCAAAGTCATACAGCGAAAGCCCAGGCATCACCGTATCGAGATCAATCACACACACAGCCTCATCCGTGTCTGAATCCATCATGACATTATTCAGCTTCGTGTCATTATGCGTCACTCTGGTGGGAAGTTTCCCCTCCGCAGCCAGCTTCACCAAATGATTACACAAGCCCTCACGTTCTTTAACAAATTTCACCTCAGCCGCTACATTCTTGAGCCTCCCCTTGGGATCAGCTGCAATGACTTCCATGAGCCTCGCATAGCGTTTCGGAGTATTATGAAAATCTGGTATCGTTTCTGCCACTTCTTCCGCCGGCATATCACTCACCAGGTCCTGAAACGAACCAAACGCCTTCGCAGCCTGAAACGCCTGACGGGTATTTTCAACCACATCATACGTATGGCAGTTCTCGATGAAATTATAACAACGCCAAACACCACCACCCTCGCCATAGGCAAACGAGCGTCCACCACG
>CAKZMG010000331.1 GCA_937128235.1 uncultured Verrucomicrobiales bacterium | reverse complement strand
AGAACACCCCCAACATCACAAATCATCCGCAAACTAGCAAGTCATCATCGCAGATAGTTTTGAGAATATTTACTAAACCAATCTCTACCCTCTTACCACCATAGTATTACCCCCATTTTCAGCCTACCTGTTTGCTAGTGAAAATCATGTTTTCCTCACCTCAATAGAAAATATCTCTTGCAACCGTGTCCTATGTGAACTAATACACGTAAACAGCAATGAGTGAGTTACCGTTTTCCATAACCATAACACCCGGCAAGCCTGCCTATGAGCAGGTCATCGATGCCGTGCACAAGGCTATCGCCACTGGACGGCTAAAGGAAGGTGACCGTTTCCCAGCAGTAAGAACACTGAGCAAAGAAGTCCGCATCAACCCAAACACAGCGCACAAAGTAGTGCAGCACTTGGTCACCATGGGAACGCTCGAAGTGCTCCCCGGAAAAGGAACTCGCATCGCCCCAAAATCAAAAATCCCCATGAGCGCAATGATTGACCAGCTAGATGTAGAGGCTGTCATCATTGAGTCAATCCGTCTCGGATTTACAAAAGAACAGCTCACAAAGGCGATCAATGACGCTTGGGAAAATTTAAAACACAAATAGTAAGGAGCTAAAGTATGAACAACTTAAACATGATAGAAGTGAATGATTTGATTGTCCGATTCGGTAAATTTACCGCAGTCAATGGACTAAATCTGTGTGTAGAAAAAGGCAGAGCGGTGGCTCTCCTCGGAGAAAATGGTGCTGGCAAGACCACAACTTTACGTGTGATTGCTAGCATCATCGGCGCTACCCGAGGTAGCGGAACTGTCCTCGGTAAGCCAATCGGTGAACTCGGCCAACAGGAATATGCTCGACTAGGTTACGTCTCAGAAAACCAGAAAATGCACAACACTTGGACACTGAAACGTCATATCGATTACCTCAAACCAATGTATCCTACTTGGGACGATGCTTTCTGTGAGGAATTAATCATAAACTTCGATCTCCCATTAGATCGTAAAGTAGGTGCCTTCTCTCGTGGTATGCAGATGAAAGCCATGCTCGTATGTTCCTTAGCCTACCGCCCTGAGTTACTCATCTTAGACGAACCGTTCAGTGGATTAGACCCACTAGTCAGAGAAGAATTGATCGATGGAATCATCGAACTCATGCAAGGTGGAGAATGGACGATTTTACTCTCCTCACACGATATCAATGAAGTCGAAAGACTCTGCGACTCAGTAGCCATCATCGAAAATGGTAAAGTCAGCGTCTCAGAGCCACTGGATAGCTTACAAGAGCGCTACAGAAGTGTCGATATCACCGTAGAGCAGCCTATCAACGTCGAGCCACTCCCTACCTGGCTAAATCTCAACACCGACAACAGCAGCCGCTGGTCATTCACAGTGAGTAATTTCACAGCAGACAGCGAATCTCAGCTAAGAGAGCTCTTTGGCAATGACGCCGTGATCGAAAGCGAAAGCCTCTCACTACGAGACATCTATCTAGTCATCGCCAGAGAGAAAAAACGCAAACGCACAGCGATCAAAAAATCTCTAACAAAAACTAGTAGCTAACATGAAACTACTCATCCATCAGCTAAAGACTGAGATCTACGCACTACGCTGGGCTCTATTCATCTGGGCGTTTCTATTCGCCGCTATCTGCTGGTTAGAACTCACAGCTTGGGGTTACGACTCTCAAGTAGAACAATTCGGCAACCGCCCTACTGTCCCCGCAGAAGTAATCAACTGGATAGTAGCACTCAGTATCATCACCCTCACTCTTCTAGCCAATGCAAGAGATCTCTTCATGGACAAAAGAGCACCATGGATCACCAGGCCTATACCACCCATCACTCTCTATGGCGCCAAAGCCCTTCTAGTGATACTTACGATCATCATCCCTATCACCTCCCTCATCTGCATCGTCTACCCACCTATTTCAAGTTGGCAATTCACAGCTTACTTCATCCTAGAAGTCTGGGTCTGGAGCCTCAGCTTTATTGCAGTCTGCTCACTGATAAATCTACAGCAATCTTGGCTTCTAACATTAGCATGTTTCGGTCTAGTAGCCTTAGGATTTAGCGCTCTAGAAAAATACACCTCCTTCCAATTTAACGAAACCATCGAGTGGTGGTTTAGCTACACACTCATTCTCATGAGCATAGTCTGCGCACTACTCTATCTAGCCTTATTCAAGCGCAACAAAAACATCCCCTTTGGCTATGGTTATATCGTCTGTATCGCTCTCATCGCCATCGCCACAGCACCATTGAAGCTTCCTTGGTATGAGGCTAGAAAACCAATTCAAGTAGCAGCCACTCAGAGCCATGAATCACTTGATAAATCAGCACCAGTAGACATAGGTGAAACTAGTGGAGGTCTATTCAAAGATGGCTCACAGATGCCAGATCGAATCACTTTCAGTTACCTACTGCCCATGCTTGAAACCCCAAAAGGCGTTATATCTAACTACGTTGAGCCTTCAGATCAACTAGAGCTAACAATCAATGGCAAGCCAACTCAATCTGACATCATTTTCACCAGTCTAGGTCTATGGGATGGTCACCACGAACACATAGCAGCCAACTCCATTTGGGCCGACTACAAACTAATTAACGGCTTTAGAGGTTTTGGTTCCACTAAATTCAAAGTATCCATAGCGATACCAGATCAACAGTTCATGAGCGAATTGAATCCACAAGAAAAACTCACCACCACCGACTCAAAAGCTCGTATCAAAGGCCAAGTTCTTGTAAAAAATATTGCCTGCGCTGAGGTCTTACGTTCTCCACTCTTTGAAAGTAAAGAGTTTCAAAAAGACAACCTATCAGTCAGCTGGAAACCGAATAAACTAGGTGGAAAAATATCGATAAAAATGGTCAATACAGATCTAATGACAGGCAATTCGAACACCCATAAACCATCTCGGCAAAGCCCTGTGGTAGAAGTCCTTATCATTAACCACAAACGCAAGGAATGTTCACAAGTTTACTTCACTAGTAAAGGATCAAGTGGATCTGAAATAGTTGGAATTAGTGATGCAAATCACATCCGTTTCAATGCCCAAGTGGACCTAACAGAGCTCAGAGAACGGTGGAATAATGGAAACTACTCTCATCACTCAGATGAAAATGACCAGAAAGCTCCTGACTTCGACGAATGGATCAAGAACTGTGAGATCGTTGCCTACCAAAGAATTCCAGTCAGCGACACAAAAGTCGATGTAGACATCGAACTCTACTTACCACAATCCATCGTCGACTACCTTGAAAAGAAAGGACAACACTAATGAACACAAAATCACTCATTCTCCATCAGCTTAAATGTGAATGGCTTAGTTTTCGCTGCTTAGTCGCCCTCTGGAGTATCGCCCTGGTATGGTGTGGCTGGATGCTATTCTCATGGGACGAACCTTGGCTCGCCTATAATGATCGAGGAATACGCAATGAAGACGGATTACCTTATGTCGTGATTGCCGGCTTCGCTATCCTATTCGCCATCTCTATTTTTAAGCGAGACGACTACAGAAACGTCCGTTCATTCTGGCAAACAAGACCCATGCGAGAAACTCCATTGCACCTCGCAAAATTCATCTTCTTCCAAGTCATCGTAGCACTACCAGCGACTCTACTATTCTTCATCAACATCTGGATGTATGATTCTCTAACAATGGCCATATTTTCAGGCTTAGAGCTCTTCGCATGGCTACTGTTAGGCATGAGCCTCATCGCTCTTTTAACACAGCACAGCAGCGGATTATTCAGCTTCATAAAGCCAACTTTATCGATAGGCGTAATATTCATCATAAGCCTTTTAGCCATTTCCGCTTGGATCCACTTTATCTCTAACCAAGCGTATTTAAGCAGAGACCATTCTACCGACATCGTGATCTATACAGCACTTACACTACTGTCCTTGGCATTCTGCTGGCTTTGGCTCAGACAAGCTACTTCACGTAGAAAAAAGACTCACCTAAAGCATTATCTCATCATCCCCGTTATCTTGGTCAGCTCACAAGCAAGTATTGATTTCATTTTGGATAGCATGTCCACACCTCCTCAGAAAATGTCCTTACAAACTAATAGGAATATCGTGGAAATGAACCCCGAGAAGCTCAACTACAGAGGTGAAATCACCATCCAGCTTAAAGGAAATAAGAACGAATACCTTCACCGAATCATCGGCCAAAATCTTCGCTGTGATTCTGACGATATTCGACTCTCCATCTCCGACTCTAATTCCTCCGCAGCCTCTTATAATTTCTCACCGAATGAAGTATCAAAAGGGCGAAAGTCATTGAATTACGAACCTCCCATAGATTACTACCGAGACATCAATTTTAGATTCAGCACACCGTTAGGGAAACCAATTCCTAAACAAGTAAGGATCACTGGTTACTGCTATGTAGAATTAACTAAAGCCGAAGAAGTCCTAAACGCCCCATACACCGAATCCGCTGTAGCTAAATCTAACGGAATGGAATTCGCCTGGCGTCAGAAAAGTGCCTATCATAATATTGAAAATCTCTTCATCAAACGTGCATCCTACCCATTCCTCAGCTACTCATACGCCAAGCCTAGTTACATCCCCGTGCACTCTATAACCTTAAGAAATGATAAGCTAAATGAGTATAGATCTGTAGAACTCGGATCTAACCATGCAGCGGGTTACGCTAGTCAACATAGAAGGTCTTCTGAGTTTAACTCTAAACATAACCACTACAGCCAAAGGGAACAAAGCATTGCAGAATGGCGCCAAACAGCAAATCTCAGTATTTGGCAACTCCAACCATCGAGAATCGTAAAGATCCCTGTAGACATGACGATAGACCTAGTGATAAAAACTAACAGATAACCACTCAATCACAGTTTATAGTCTGTAAGTCACTCTATGACATGTAAACGTTCTGAGCCGTTTCTTATCCTCAAATTGGTCATTCTGACAGAGCAATGCAGACACAAAAAAGCCCGCTTTGCATTTCTGCTTGGCGGGCTCTCCATTTTAAGAATGGAGCCGGATGTCAGACTCGAACTGACGACCTGATGATTACAAATCAACTGCTCTACCAACTGAGCTAATCCGGCGTTCATTTTGTTGTTTACCTCTTGCGAGGCGGCGGGAGTATGCTTATTTTTTGTTGAGGCGCAAGTATTTTTTTACAGAAATAATCATTTTTTCTAGCGGTCTAAATATAAGCATTGTCGGCGTGCGGGATTCTTGTAATACCACTTACATGAAACGTACAAATACGCCATCTTTTCTAGCTCTCGCTCTAGTAGCATTCTGCTCTAGCCTATTCCTCGCAACAGGGATATCCGCTAAACCTACCTCACCGCAACAAGCCTCTAAGACGCTCAAGTCGAACCTAGGCAAATCCCGCGCGAGCAGTGTTTCGCTCTCAGCTGCAGGTGGTGCCGCGAGCGCTGTGGTTATCTCACCAGATGGCTTAGTCCTCTCAGCAGCACACATTTTCCAAGGCAAGAAGAATGATAAGCCTGTGAAACTCACCTTCCCTGACGGTACTCAAGCTGAAGCTAAATTACTAGGCTACAACGTGCAGACAGACTTTGCCCTGCTTAAAATCACTACCAAATCTAAGAACCCATGGCCACACTGCGAGCTTGCGAAAACTGCTCCTAAGATGGGTGAGTATTGCTACACGCTCGCTCATCCAGCGGGTCAGATCAAAAACCGCCCAGCTCAGCTACGCATCGGTAGAATTATCAGCCACGGGAAGCTCAGAGGAAAAGCAAATCTCATCAGCGCTGACTGCAATATCCAGCCCGGAGATTCTGGCGGCCCACTATTCTCACTCGATGGAAAACTCATCGGCATCAATAGCACCGCAGCATCTGTGATCGGCTTCAACCTCTTCCCTGCTATTGATCAATACCACCTAGATAAAGCTAAGCTCCTAAGAGGCAAACAATGGGGAGATGTGAAACTCAGCCCTGCTAATCCAGATAGCTATAAGGTAACGATGGACAAGAAAACCGTCGCCAAGCTGCAAGCAGAATTCATGCGCAGAGTAAAAGCCAAGCACCCAGCCACGATGGCATTCATACGCACCAAAAAAGTAACCAATGGTGAACTGAAACTCACTGCACAGGAAATGGCAAGCCACCTTCCACAAGAGTCCATCCTATTCGCCAAAGGGCAAGAAGTAGGGCTTGGGCTAGATGATCCAGCCATCACTTCTCAGCTTCCTAAGCCACCAAAGGCGCAACAACTCATCATATCTGGCAACAAAGTTGTCGGCCGTGGATTTGCAGTTTCAAAGCAATACATCGTTGCTAAAATGAGCATGCTAAAAGATGTGAAGCAACCCCTCCTCTACCATGAGAAAAAAGGTTACCCTATGCAAATGGTAGCAAAAGTGGATAGCTGGGATCTCGCACTTTACCAGATCAAAACCAGACTCCCGCTTGACATCATCGACTGGGAAAAAACTAAAATCAACGTCGCTCCTGGTGATGTTCTCGTAGCGCAGCGCGCCTCAGGGCAAACTGTCTGGAATGTAGCCGCAGACGCACGCCGCCCTATTACCAAGAAAATCTCACTCGGACCTATCAGTAACCAAAACATCATCAGCAAGCAACGCGCACCCTACCCTAGAGCTATCAGCACAGGAATGGAGCTCTTTGCGCAAGATGCAGGCACACTGATTTACGATGCAAACGGCAAGTTCGTAGGCATGTACCAAGCCAGACTTTCACGCTCACTCGGATACATTGTTTCAGCCTCAGACCTGAAAATGATCTCCGAAAAAATGCTCGCAGCTCAAAAAGCTAAAAAGCAACCTGCCAAGAAATAAGCTGAGCTAGCCAAACCGTGAATTCTATCAGCCGCTACCACCTAGACTCTGCTGACTGGAGTGCCACTACCCTAGTGCTAGAAGGCGCTGAGGCACACCACTGCACCAGAGTCATGCGCACCAAGGAAGGTGACACGGTAGAAATATTCGATGGCTCAGGCAAGGCATCACTTGGCACAGTTAGTTCACTAGCGAAGGAGCGGGTGGAAGTCACTCTACAAGGAGAAATCACATCCTCTCCCAGAGCGGCTCAGATTCACCTCAAGCAAGCCATTCCCAAAGGCGGGAATATGGAACTCATCGTTCAAAAAGCCGTAGAGCTTGGCGTGAGTTCCATCCAGCCACTCGTCACAGAAAACACCGTGGCGAGAGCTGAACAGATGGAGAAAAAGCGTCAGAAATGGCAACGCATCGCACTAGAAGCCTGCAAGCAATGTGGTCAAAACTGGCTACCAGAAATTCTCCCTCCTCTCACTTTCACAGATTGGATTTCTACCAATGAAGCCTCTGACCTCAATATAGTAGCAGCGCTGCACCCTACCAGCATTCCTGCTCATCAGCTATTTGGCGCACTCTCAGAGAAACCATCTAGTATCAGTTTACTCATCGGCCCCGAGGGAGACTTTTCAGATTCAGAGTATGAGCAAATCATCGGCTCTGGCTTTCAACCCATCTCATTGGGCGAAATCGTACTCAGAGTAGAAACCGCCACACTCTACTGCATCAGCATCATCCAGCACGAGCTCAGCAGAGACGCCTCAGTTTAATTTCGCTGAAACAATCAGTGGTTCTTGACCCCTCGCTAGGTTGCTCTAGGCTTTCAGTGGTGAAAGATAGAGCAATGATGCAAAAGTGGCTGACTCGGCTAAGGAAAGATCTTTCCCGTAGCGGGAGTCTCACTGAGCTGTCTATGCATCTAGCAAAAAGGAGCTCAACTGACGTTCCAACTTGGCAACAAAACATCCGCAGAATCCTAGAAGGAGAGATGCATGCGAGCACAGATTTTGTACTCGCCGTGGACAGCTGGGTGGCACAGCGTTCGCAGAAATCAAATGATAAAAATGGTGAGCAATTAGATCTTCTGTAAATCAACATTTTCAACAACCCTTAACCTTAACACAACCTATTCACCGTTAAAAGGTTGTATTGCATGAAATTTTCATACTCTTGTATGACACTTTTATCTTGCAGAACCGTCTGAGAGGAGTACATTGAAGTATCTGGTGAGTATTCTATTCACTAGATATATATAACTTCCTTGGTGATTCTTAGCTCAACATGAGCATCATAACCAAGAGTTGCTTAGGAAACCATACAACAAATAATAAAGACAAAACCATGAAAATTAGAAACAAAAGAACCAGACGTAAGGGTTTCACACTTGTGGAACTTCTCGTTGTGATTGCGATTATCGCAGGTCTCGCAGCGATTTCATACGGACCGATTATGAAATTCTTCGGTAAGGGTGATCTCACTGCAGCTACTGCTAAAGGTAAGAACCTCTTCAACGCGATGACTAACTTCGCAATGAAGAACGGTAAAGCATTCCCGAACGACTCGAATGCAAGAGATGGCGAAGACGCTGCCTCAGTAGAAGGCATTTTCAACATGCTTATCCAGCGTGGTACTATGGACACAGAAGTAGATTGCTGGTCATCAGGTAACGCGAAGGCAGGTATCGTTACTGGAGAGCCAGATGAAGACGGCATCGTAGAATCTGGTGAGTGTGCATGGGGCTATGTAAAAGGTCTCACACTACTTGACCCTTCTACACGCCCACTCATGTTTGACTCTTGCAAGAGCAAAGGTCAGTTTGAGACAATCTGTTGGGAAGGCCAAGCTATCATTGTGTACGTTGGTGGTAATGCTGTTGCAGAAGACATCGACTACGGTACAGGAAACCCACTTGATGATGACGGCAACTCAAAGCAAGGCGCTATCAAGAACGGTAACGATAAAGACATCTTCAATATCCTACCAGATCACCTTGAAGTACTCGTACCATCTAGCTAATCACTAAGATTACAGATAACAATTACTTAAAACCAGAGGGTTCGCCCTCTGGTTTTTTTATGCCCACTACCCTCGCCGCTATCAGCTTTCATTCCTCTCTTTCCTGCTACCTTTCTCGCTTTGCATTGGACATTGCCTGACAACATGCGAGTTTTTCATTCGCTGTGCTTGTCTTTACTCACAATCTCTCGTAAATCCATTGCGCATCAGTTACTTTACCCATCATCGTGAAAAACTTCAGCTTACTACTCGCACTCAGATACCTTAATCCACTACGCACCCACGTATCTGTCATCACGCTCATTTCACTCATCGGTGTATCACTAGGCGTGATGGTACTCATCGTAGTGTTATCCGTGATGTCAGGCTTTGAGGATGTGGTGAAATCCAGAGTGCTCGGTCAGTCACCGCACATCACCGTTTACCGCACATCACCTTGGGAGCCAGGAGACGTAGAAGACCAGTGGCGTTATGAATTAGAACGTCTCAGCAAATTAGAAAACGTCACCAATGCTTACCCGCTTGTCCGTGACCTCGTTATTCTCAAGCACAATGACAACGCCCTCACCGCTCAGATGCAGGGGATGGACACTCAGAACATGGATAAGGAATTCCTAGATCTTATCATAGCGGGAGATGGCGATGTAGGCATGGGAAATGTAGCCATCATTTCCTCAGTATTTGCAGAAGAGAATGAACTCACTATCGATGATAAAGTAGTCGTCATTTCCAGCAGAAACCTCAAGCAGCTCAGCCCCATCCTGGACATGAGCGATACCCCAGCCCTGCATGAAGCAAAAGCAACTGAGCTAGAAGCAACCATCAATTTCCTAAAAACCAAACTCACTGGGCAAATGGTAGAAACCATGACTATAGAAGATCATGGAAAATTCATAGACTTCATCCTAGACCTAGACTCTCACGAGCTCCGTAGCGATGAAAAAGACGCCCTCACATTCGTAGTCGAAGCCCTCATTGAAGACGAAGAAGGTAAAATGCCAGAAGGCGCCACCGCCAACAAAACTCACATCACCTTCCCACAAGGCACCCGTGAGCAAGCCATAAAAGATCTAGAATCTCTCAAAGAGCTCGATGCACTCCGCATGGATAAAAACGCCATCGACTCTCTATCACTCCAGCGCGATGTCACCATCAAGGCTATCTTCCAGACAGACCGCTATTCTTACGGACCTCAGATTTATTTCCCACTCAATCTCTCTCAGGAGATGACTGGCTCTGGTGCAGAAGGTAGCGTCAACGGTATCGCTCTAAAAATTAAAGAACCCTACAAAGCGGAAGACGTGCTAGCAGAAAACATCGCACCTAACATCGCGCTTGAGTGGACACCTCAAACATGGATGAAAGAGCACGAGCAACAGTTCTCGCTCATCAGCAGCCAGAAATCCATGATGACTGTTGCGCTATCCTTCATCGTGCTCATCGCCGTCTTTTCCATCGGAGCGGTCATGTTCACCATCACCATTCAGAAAAAACGAGAGATCGGCGTCATGAAAGCCCTCGGCGCTACCCAGAGGCAAGTCATGAGTGTCTTCACCCTACAAGGTCTCATCGTAGGATTTTTCGGTGCATTATTCGGCTTCCTACTCAGCCTTCTGGTACTTCATAATCTAGATATCATCCAAGGATTCCTCGCCAACATGGGCTTCAATCCATTCCCTAAGTCCTTCATCGGTTCAGAGACACTTCCTTATATTATTAATAACAAAGAAGTCCTCATCACCACCATCGGCGCATTTGTCCTCTGTACTCTCGCAGCCCTCTTCCCAGCATGGCTCGCAGCTCGTGCAGACGCCGCAAAATCTCTACGTAACGTTTAATCCTCACCACCCTTGATCACTCGATGAAAATCTGGATCTCAGAAAACGGAAAAAAAGCAGGGCCTTTTGAAGAATACCAGCTCCGTGCCATGGTAGAAGACGGTGACGTGGATGAGAACACTCCTGCATGGCACCAGAACTGTGAAGACGGGTGGATAACACTAAAAGAAATCCCTTCTCTCACTGGACTCTTCAGCAAAGAGCAAGAACAAGAAACGCCTGAAGAATTCATCGAGCGTCTGAAAGAAGAAGTAAACTCTGCTGAAGAAGCTGAAGCACAAGCTCAAACCAAATCTGACTCTGACACGGACGCGAATGAGCGCTCCCCATACTCAGTGCCTCAGACAAATCCAGATCAGCAACTCTACGAGAAACAACCCTACTACCCAGTACGCAGATTTTTCGCCCGCTCCTTCGATATCTATCTCTACATGATAGGCTTGTACCTATTCAAAGTCTCTCAGGGCATGCACCCCTTCCAGATAGATCCAGATCAGCCCAACCGTGAGCTACTCTTCTATCTGCCCTATGTCTTCATCGACTGTCTCTTGCTCCATATTTTTGGCACTACGCCCGGGAAATGGTTGCTCAATGTGAACGTCTCACCGTTTTTCGGCGGACGCATGCCTCTAGGTGGCACGCTCATGCGCTCGCTACGTGTCTGGGTGCTAGGATTCGGGATGTTCATCATCGGCATCATTTCACTCCCTATCTCATGGTTTTTCGCCCATAAGCTCGGAATGTTCCTCTGGGACTACCCAAACCGCTTCCGTGTGACGGTAAAACCCCTCCAGCCTGCGAAAATAGTAGCCTACGTGCTCCTATTCATTCTGGCATCCTATCTGATACAAACCTTTATCCCTGAGCACTATATAGACGATCTCAAGCTGCGTCTCACCCCAGAAGATTAGCCATAGCGTAGCCGTTGCGCTTTTTATTCAAAAAAAGAGTAACTTTCTTGCAACTTTTCCCTAAATGGGCTGTTTAACCCATAGAAGCAATGAAAACGAATCACCAACAACAGCCAGCTAAACTAGAAAACATGGACAACATGGATAATCTAGACAGCGATGCAGTATGGGAGCTACTAGAAAAAGCACCTACTAAGCAAGCAGGCCCAATGTTCTCTCGCAATGTCATGCGCGCCATCCGCCTAGAAGATCTAGAGGAAAACGCCGCTGACTCTGCGCCATGGTGGAAGAAAATCTTTGCCCCTAAGCCAGCCCTAGCTTTCGGCGCTATGGGAGCTGCCGCTTGTGGACTCCTAGCCATCACCGCTACACTCTCCACAGACCCATCATCCACCAGCACCACTGCTGAGGTGAAAAACCCTATCAGCCTAGATGCTGACCTAGCCCAAGAGCTAGAGTCACTCCACCAGGCTCAGATAGATGACGAGTTCCTTGAAGAACTCTCCGTCATCTCATCCACAGATGACTCATTCTTTTCCGCAGAAGAAATCGCCTCCTTCTCAGTAAATCTGTAAGGCTGGCTGAAAAACAAGCTTGCAAGGCAGCATCATTCTTTTTTTTAGGAGACTCGTGTTTGTGAGTCTTAGCTTTATCAGGAGAAATGATTAGCGCAGGGATCTTATCTTCATGCGAGCTATTATTATAAGACAATCCCTCAGCTCACTAAATCCCAACAACGCAAAAAAGCCACATGAAACCATGTGACTTTTGAAAGCTATGAAAAAAGCTAGAACTAAGCGCTAAGAGCCTCTTTACGAGCCTTCTTAATGATGCTGTTCACTGTCTCAGAAGGCTGTGCGCCATTTCCGATCCACTGATCTGCTTTTTCTAGATCGATTGTGTAGTTGATGCCCTCAACCATTGGGTTGTACGTACCAAGCTGCTCGATAGGGCGGCCGTCGCGGCGCTTGCGGCTATCTACTGCTACGATTTTGTAGTAAGGGCGATCTTTTGTGCCTTGACGGCTGAGTCTAAGTGCTACCATGATTTTTAGTCGTTGGAAATTGTTTCGGGCTGAAGCTGTTCAGCTCGGGGGCGGGAATCTGTACTATTGCCAGCTCTTTGCCAAGCAAATTTTTATAAGAAACCGCAAAAAATTTAGAAAAACAACGATTTACAAGGATTCACCCCAAAAAACCACCCAAAATGAGTATATTCTGAACATCTCAATTTTAACGATTACGCCATCATCGCTCCAAAATGTGTATATCGATAGGGAATAGATCTCCATCAGGGCTTTTTATCACATTATCAGGACGAACATCGACAAACTTTACTGTCTCTCCTTTATCCATAAAGGCATTCTTAACTACAGCACCTTTTGAATCTTTATATGGGAATAGTTCTAAGCTCTCCATGTAATTGGCTATCTCCTCTTCAGTGGCTTTTACCCCCCTAATGAAAGGTTGAGTAATAATAATTGAGTCACCGCATTGCTCAGCTGAGATATAGTAGTTTTTAATCAAACCTAAAACCCGGTAATCATCGTTCAAATATTCATTAGATAACATTAGGTTGTGCAGATAATCTTTCGCACCACCTCTAGCTCCAAATGAAGGAGGACAAGTTATTTTGATAACTCTATCACCATGAATGAAGACAACATGTTCATTACCCCCAGGTAATTCCTCTAAATTTTTGAGTAACTCAATTATCTGCTCTTCCGAGTAGAGGGCGTTGTTTCTGTCTGCCCATTGAAATAGTAATTCTTTCTCACGATCGAACAATTCCGCAAGAGCTGACGCATCGCTAGACTCTGCGAGTCTGGCGAGTTCTTGATATAACGAGTCAATACTGTGTCCCTGTGTCTCTTGGTTACAACTTTGATTCGTGATTTTACTTTTTCGAGCTGCGTCATCTGAATTCATTGTAC
>CAKZMG010000330.1 GCA_937128235.1 uncultured Verrucomicrobiales bacterium | reverse complement strand
TCTTCTCGGGTCTCATCGCCAGTTAAAAAGAGGCTAGTGAGTGAAGTGATTTCTTGAGGATCAACCACTTTGCCTCCTGATAGCTCCGAAATTGTTTCGAGAAGTGGACGGTTTAAAGTGGTCTCAGAAAGTTCGACTGGGCTCTTGGCTCCGATGATTCGAATGCCTGTAGAGATGTCATCTGAGCCTTCGAGGAGTTCGTTCACTTTGTCTCCGATCAATGTAATTTGATAATTTCCTTTCTGAGCAAATGGACCTGCAATCACTTGGTGAAGACCATTCGAACCTTCGATATAGTTGAGCGGAACGGTAGCGATAGTTTCTCCATCGAGCGTGACTTTTGCCTGAAAATTAGGGTCATTCACAGGGAGTAAATCCTTATCCCTGAGTCTTGCGGTGATTTCAATGCGGTCGTCTGCGGTGTAAGTGAGCTGGTCAGATCCTAGTCGCACGCCTGCGCTTCCTGAGCGTAAATTAGGTCCTGCTCCCCAGCGGACGAGCTGCCCCCAGAGTCGATGGTGGTGGACATCTCCCACGCCTTCACGGAGTCGCCATGTGCGATCTGTTAGAAGCATGGCTACCTTTCCATTTCCCACTTGTTGAGCCACGAGTAGAGCGTTTTTCTCTTCGTTTTGTTTCTTTTTAGCCAAGGCACCGAGCGCACCACCGAGTTCAGCAGCTGAGCTTGGTGGTTTAGCTTTTTTATCTGAATCGGATGATGCCATGAGTAAGACTTCTGCACCTTTTTTGACGGATGAAATAGGATGCCGCCAGCGTATTTCTGGAAAGCCAGACCAGAGTCGAGCGTTCTCGATACGGCTATCAGATTGAGCAGTGATCGGGTGAGCTTGCCCTGATGTCGTAAGCGTCATTTTGAAGCTTTTTTCATGTTTTCCAAAGTAGGTTCTAGCACTCTGATCATAGGTTATCGGCAGTAATTCTTCTAGGATAGGATCTTTATGCGCATGAGGCATCCAGCGCGGACCTGCGATAGTGACTAAAAGAGAACCGCGCTCTTGCACACAGCCTTTGAGGATTTTCCATTGATCATTACTGAGACTTTCAGGTTCGATATCACCAATGATAATCACGTCAAACTTCCGCCATTCTGCCTCTGTAGTAGGAAGCTGAGTCGCTCTGGCTTCGCCAAATGGACGAGCCGCTGAGGCAACGATGGATTCATCCTCTTGCCCTTCGATCTTGTCAGGATTGAGCAAGACGTATTGGAGGTGGATCGATTTATCACGACCGTAAAACAGATTACGAAGATAGCGGAATTCCCAGCGCGAGTGCGAGTCGATAATGAGGACATTCGTGCGTGCATCTGTGACTGCCGTTTCAAATGACCAGCTGTTGTTATTGTCAAAGCGTTCGCCTTCGAGCGGGTTTAGTTCGAGTCGGTAAGCAGTGACGCCGCCTTTCTCAGGAGTGTGACGGAACTTGATGTCCTCGCGGTGCTTGTCCTGCGGAATATCAATGGTGCGTTCTTCTAAAACCTTATCGCCTTCTAACAATCGGACTTTCGCTTTTTTCCCGCGGTAACCATCGAGTTTTAATCGTGCCGCCACTTTGATTCTATCGCCTAGATAAACTGCATCTGGTGAGTTAACTGAGAGTATTGCCGCATCACGTGGTGGTTCGCCAGAACCCAGAGCTACCGATGCGATGGGTGCGTCTAGGATTCCGAAACGCCGCGCTACATCTTCGACTCTTCCAGGTCGGTTGTGCCGTCCATCACTGAGTAATATGACACCGCCTAAGTTGTCTGCTGGCACTTGTTCCAAAACAGTAGCGAGTGCTCCGGCTAGATCGGTTGATTGATTCCAGCCATCATTGGCATCTTCCTCTGAGGAGAGGACTTTACGTGCAGCGCGGAGTGTACGGACGTTCACTTTTCCCTCTAACTCATCGAGTAATCCACTCGCGTCTAACGCTTGCTGCCCGATCTCTTGTCGCGTATTCACCGCACTATCATCTGTCAAATGCATCGAGGCTGAGTCGTCTAACAAAACGATCACTTCTCGCTGGATATCACGCTCCACCGTACGACTCCAAACAGGCTGAAGGAACATCCAGAGTAGCCCGAGTAGTGCTGCCAGCCTCAGACCTAGTAGCCATTTTCCTTTTTTAGAAATTACCGTACTGCGCTCGTAGCGATAGAGAGAATAGATAAGCTCGGCAGCAATAGCACCAGCGGCTGCTACTGTTACGAGTGACCAGTGCGTGCCGTACTGAACGACCTTTCCAAGCAACCAGAAGACGCACCAGAGGATAGCTAATCCTAGGAGTAATCTTATCACACTAGAGGTAAGTTTTCTGATCATAGCTCGGTCTCCTTTATGCGGTTGAGTTGATCTACAAATGACTTGTTAGGGTCGCCACGGTTTTCAAAATTCACACTGAGATCCTCGCCTGTCATTCGAGATTTTGAGATCCATCCGGAGAGTGCAATTTCAGCGATGAGTAAAACGAAGGCAGCGATCGCTAGAAGTTTCCAGAGTTCCTCACCAAATCCCTTACCAGAAAGCACCGCCAGGACATCGTCTGGATTTCTCACATCTACGACTGCCAGATGCTTTTCGATAAGGCTACGGTCATCTTCTGTTAGAGATGCGGGTCTGCTTTCTCTTATATCTCGGCTAACCAC
>CAKZMG010000329.1 GCA_937128235.1 uncultured Verrucomicrobiales bacterium | reverse complement strand
TTCATCCCATAAAATGAAAACCGCTCGGCGGCTTCATTTCCTATGATGTAGGGAATGCCTTTTGGCATTTTGGCGGTGTCGCTCGGTGTTTCTTTATACATGGTGTTAGAGTGTGTTGATGATTGTTTCTAGCTCGCTCACTGAGTGGGCTATGTGGTCTGGTGAGAGTTCTGTTAGATCAGATATTGGCTCGAATCCCCAGGTGACAGCGATGGATTGGATGGCTGCATTTCGGGCAGTGGTGAGATCCACTACGGAGTCACCGATGAGAAATGTTACGGCATCAGGATCTGATGCTTGGCTTAGTATCTCGTGGATGCCAGATGGATCTGGCTTTTTAGAGATGCCATCTCGCTGACCTAAAATAGTGTGGAAGGGGATAGAAGGGAATAGCGTGTGGATGATCTCTGTGGTGAAGTTGTGAGGCTTGTTAGAGAGAATGCTAAGTTCGTGATTCTTACTCAAGTTTTCTAACAGATTAGAAATGCCAGCGTAAATTTCAGTGCCATTTTTCCAGAGTTCTTGGTAGTGAAGCTTAAATGCAGCGTCTAATAGGTCTATGGTCTCTTCGTCTTCTGAGGTGTGAGCGATGGCGCGCTGGCAGAGAGTGCGAGAGCCGTTTCCGATGAACTCTTCAATGTCTTCGATCGTATGTGTCTGGAATTGATGCTGTTCGAGTGCGCGGTTTAGCGACTGAGCTATGCCGGGGAGCGAGTTGATGAGCGTGCCATCGAGATCGAAGATGAGATTCATAGATGAGTAATAAAAAAGAGACTCTGTGAGTTCACAGAGTCTCTGAAATTTTACAACGTTAAAGTTGTGATCTAGCTAGTTACTAGCTGAGAGCTATTAGCGGTAGTATGAACCAGCGTTGTCTTTGTTTCTGCCGACTGCATTTCCTGCTACTCCACCAGCAGCTGCTCCGATAGCTGCACCCTCTAGTCCTCTTCCGGACTGGTGACCGATGATTCCACCGAGTACTGCTCCGCCAATAGCACCTGTTGCTGTGTCACGCTGAGCGTTGTTAGCACCTGGTCCATATGGGTTAGCACAGTTTGAGAATGTAAGAGCTGATGCTGCTGCGACGATTGATAGTAGTGTTTTCTTCATGGTATTATTTAGTTTCTATGTTGTTGTTTCGTTGGTTTAGATTAGTTAAATATCTATATTAGTCTATGACAGTCACAAAAGTTTGCAAGCCAAAGTTTCATGAAAATTAGATCAGCGAGCCAATCAGCGAGTCAATATTGTATCTGTCTGCACTTATGACGGCTAGTCTAGGAATTTTATTCAAAGATATTTTTTTTATTTGTATCGATGGATGTCGATTACGATTATTCTTTTGACAGGAGCATCAACCCACCAGGTCACAGCATAACCAGCAACTTCAGAGACTTCTACTAACCTCAAGCTGCTAGGTTCTACTACTTGGAAGTCCGATGCTTCGTATGGAACGTCAACTAAACGAGAACAAAAAGCGAGAACTTCTTCTCTACGTTTTCCTGACTTGGGTAAAATATCTAAGCAAGCAATGTCGATAAGAACTCTAAATTCCATTTCGACTAGGCTTCTTCTAGTGCAACAAATTGACGAGAGTGATATGACTCGGTGCGTTCTTTAATCCTATTGAGGTAGTCCTGATCGTTCTCAAGCTGTAATTTAAGCATATATAAAGATAGCTCACGTCTTTCTTCGTGAGATAAGCTCTTCACATTGGACTTCAACTCTTCCGTAATCATAGTTACATATTAACACCTCTAGAATTGCGGGCAAGTGCATTTTTAATACGAGATTCTATTGAGTGATGCTCAAACTGTCATTGCTCATTGTTGTAGTTGCTTGTTGTAGGTGGATGGCGTAGGGGTTGGTTATGGGTAAATTAGCGATAGAAACCATTGCGGCTATGAATGGTGAGGTGGCGATAGCTTGGGACGATGGGACGGAGACTTATCTGGCGCTGGAGGCTTTGAGGAAGGCGTGTCCTTGTGCTACGTGTCAGGGGGAACCAGATGCTATGGGGCGGGTGGTGAGACCACCGGTGGATTATAGCCCGAAGAGTTTTGAGCTATTGAAGATGGAGATAGTGGGAGGCTACGCGGTGAGCTTCGGCTGGGCAGATAGCCATGCTACGGGCATTTATAGCTATGAGTATTTGAGGGGGCTTGGTTAGAAGTGGAATGTCATACTGCTGTTTTAGCTAGTCCAAGATCATCGTGTTTGAGCGTAATTTTAAATTCATTTCTTAGTATCGAGTCAATCTGAGTAATAAAGCGCTTATCTGTTGATGATTTGAATTTTAGATAAAGTTCTAGAATCTCAGTAATTTTAGATTTCGACAGAATTGATAAATCTAGAACTTGAGATTTATTTAAATCATTAGGCTCAAATTTCTTTAAACCATTACCATACTCACGCCTATTATCACTGAAAATTTCTTTTGCTACATCTGTTAATAGATAGGCAAATAGTAGATCAATACTTATTGTGGAAAATAGATCAGAACATACTGGATAGACACAGTGAAAGGTGGTGAGGTTTGATACTTTGGCTTCGTTTCTTATGAATTTAATGCCATTTCTATTGAAAACAGATACCCAAATCGGAGAGGGTGGACGTTTTTCTAGAGCATACCAAGGTTTTCTACTTTTTGTTAAGAATTTCTCGTTAACCCCTTCTTCCTCACCTTTCTTGATATATTTATCCACGGCATCGCTCTGAGAAATTTGTCCATTGAAGAGGTAAGTCAGTTCATCTTTTTGAATTAATGCTTCAAAATCTTGATTAGTGAAAAAATTATTTTTTATGTCCTTAGCTTTACAAATGCATGGTAACAGATTCGATTCTGGAATAGACAACTCTTTGGCCTTAGAGGCATTAAAGGTGAAGTATTCATTGGCTCCAGTCGCGATCCCTCTTACTACTTTTGCGAATGTGGAAAATGGGACTAGGTTTTTGTAACTAGCAGAATGCTGAGGTTTATAGTATTTACGCCATTTTAAATTTGGGTCCAGCTCGGCTGGCGGGTAGCTAAATTCGCCCTCAGTGTTAGGATACAAATGCACATATTTTTTGATGCGTTCCAGATCAGTTTTCGATTCGACGGTTGATATATTTATGTTAGATTCACTCTGATCATTTGCTAAAAGTAATATGGACGCTGTTGTTAATGCATCATCAAAAACATTTTCCTTGAAATCTATCACGAAGAGATGCTTAAGGGTATTTGTTTTAAGTAAGTATTTTTTAACCAATTTACCATAATCAGAATTTAGAAATTCTGATGGAATGATGAATGCCGCTCTGCCGTTTTTATTTAGTTGAAAAATAGATTTCAAAAGGAAAAGTGTATAAAGGTTGGTGAACCCATTAAATTCAAAATTCAATTTCCTATTAACTTCGTTGATGATTAGTTTGTTATCGTAATCATGAAATTTTAAGTAAGGAGGGTTGCATATTATCCCGTCATAACGTGATTCCCAGTCATTAAACATAAAGTCATCAACTTTTAGCGAAACGTTATCGAAGTCTTTGAAGTAGGTTTTAGCTTCTTCTAGGATAACTGCATCTATATCATATCCTTGAATAGAGATGGTAGGTTTTTTATTCAACAAGGTTCGTGAAAAAATACCTAACCCGAAAGCTGGTTCTAATATCGTTTTACAATGATCGTTACCGAGTAGCCAGTCAGACAAAACATCAGCAATAGGCTGAGGGGTGAAAAATTGTGCAAACTTTTTCCTGTGCGTTAAGTTAGTTTTACGAGAGTATGATTCTTCGAGGTTCATGACTAAAAATCCGTGATGTTCAGCAGTTCGGTTAAACTATCAACATCTAGACATGCTGTTCCTTTTTCAAATCTCACGTAAAAGAGTAGCCTCCCTCTACCCATTTCTCTTCTTACACTTTTATGCTCAGGTTCTGTGACCTTGTATGCAAAAAGGTTGGTGTTGAGAGTATTTATTTTAATGGTGGTTTTATTTTGATTTTTACTATCTTTGCTTATTTCGTAATGTTCACCTTCTTTATCAGGATTAGTTAATAGATGGAGAATGTTTTTAAATGAAATAGCGTATGATTTATCAAAGAAAACCTGAACGTAATAGTGAGGTACATCAAACTCTTCTGTCCATTTATATACTACTTTGATGTCTTCGACTTTTGGCGTTATGCTGAGATAATTTCTTTTTTGGATTATCTTGATGTGTTCTTTTAAGGTCTTAAATAAGAGGGAAAGTTCCTGTAATTGTTCGTTAGCTCTCCAGCTGGGTCTTCTGAAATTTATTGCTTTAATCGTTTCAGAATCAATACTCTTAAGTATCTCTAAATAATGTCGTCTACTAGGGTGATCGAATAAATCTAGATAGCCCTCAATGATTTGATCCCTGGTTTCTATAGCCGCTTCTAAATGAGTCTTAGTGCGACTCTGCATTTCATTTTCGTATTTATCAATTAAGAAAGCACTTGATCGTATCTCAAGCCCTGCAATGGCTTTTCTAACATAATTCGTAACTTGATCACGAGGGGTATTACTAATGTCATATCCTAAAGAACTGTCAAAATCAGACTTTTTGAAAACTAGTAAATCTGGCCTTTTCCCAATGGTGTCTAATTCATCCTGAAATTCTTCGTAAAACTTATCAAAGCCTGACTCTCCAGCAACAATATCATCAGATTTGCCATATCGAACTGCTATATAATTTTTGGAGGTTTCATTAATGGCTCTGAAAATTAAGTCTTCTGCCCAATCGCCTTGCTCCTTGTTTGTGATGAAATTTGAAGAGGCTTGGGTGGGAGCTGAACCTCTGTCTCTTGGGATGCTGAAATCAACTATCGTATCAGGAATAGCTTTGGTTATTTCTCTTAATTCATTAAAATAGGTCATGCTGTGATCTCTATGGATTGAGGGTACTCAGTTGAATAGCAAACCAATACTAAGTGTTCGTGTGTGAGTAAGATTTACGGTCTGCACGTATTACATATTGACCCAGAAAGGCTGATCATTAAAGCAGTAAAAATATAAATATTAATACGTGTTAATTTAAAACTTCTTTTATTTCAACAAGCAGAAATTCTTCAGTAACTGGAGTCCCGCGTGTTGAGATTTCTCTGGGTGGAACTGGGTGGCGAAAAGCTTACCCTTAGTGATGGCTCCGTGGAATAGCTGGCTGCCGTAGGTGGTGGTGCAGGCGGCTTCTTCTGGATTCGCTGGAGAGGGGAAATAGGAGTGCACGTAGTAGAAATAGGGTGACTCACCGTGCTTGATGAGGTCTTTCCACATCGGGTGGTCAGGCTCGGTAGGTTGTACGATGTTCCAGCCCATGTGTGGTATTTTAAGTCCTGGCTCGCTTTTAAATTTTATGACTTTGCCATCGAAAATTCCGAGTCCTTCAGCATCTGGAGATTCGTCACTGCCCTGGAAGAGGAGCTGGTAGCCTACGCAGATTCCGAGGAAGGGTTTGTCGTTACTGATCCATTGGCGGATGATGTCAAACATTCCAGCGTTCTTGAGCTTTTGTGAGCAGTCGCCAAATTCACCTTGCCCGGGGAGGACGAGGTGGGTGATGTCTGCAAGCTCAGTGGGCGAGCTGATGATGGCTGCATCTGCTCCGATGGCGATGAAGGCATTGTGAACGCTGTGGAGATTCCCCGCTCCGTAGTCAATAATTCCTACTTTCATAATAGTGGGGAAAAATTAGAGGACTTCCTTGGTGCTAGGGATGCCGGTGACGCGCGGGTCCACTTCACAGGCTTGCTTGAGCGCTCTGGCGAGCCCTTTGAAGAGGGACTCAGCGATGTGGTGACCGTCTTTTCCGTAGAGGACTTCTGCGTGGATGTTGGCTCTGAGGTTAGAGGTGACGGCACGGAAAAATTCTTCCACGAGTGAGAACTGGAAGTTCTGCGCGTCTGGGGTGTGAGGCGCGTGGCGGAATTCTAGGTGTGGTCTGTTAGATAGGTCGATGACTACTCGGCTGAGGGTCTCATCCATGGGGAGGTAGGCGGTGCCGTATCTGGTGATGCCAGATTTGTCTCCGAGTGCAGATTTGAGGCAGTCGCCAATGACGATGCCTGTGTCTTCTACGGTGTGGTGATAATCTACTTCTGTGTCGCCATCTACTTTCACATCGAGATCAATGAGGCTGTGGCGAGAAAATAGCGTCAGCATGTGATCGAAAAACGGTATGCCGGTATCGATGTTAGAGTTTCCTGATCCATCGATGTTTAACGATAGCTGGATTTTAGTCTCCGCAGTGTCGCGGTTTTGTGAAGCGGTTCTCATGGTGTGGTTAATCGGGGAGATAGTGAACGCAAGGAATGCAAGATGCAATCCCTATTCACTCTGTGATGCTAGAAAAGCTTATTGGCTCAATCTTTTTTCGAGGTTTTGCTTATCGCGTATCGCTTCTTTAGCACCTTTCTTTTTTTTGCCTTTATTTTTACTAGCCTCTCTTTTTTCTTTGGCGAGTCTGGCTTTTTCTTCCGCTGCTTTTTTCTTGGCGAGGGCTTGCTTTTCTTTTTCTAGTCGAGCGGCTTCTTCCATCGCGAATTTAGCATCTTCGAGCTTAGGTTGGAGTTCGTTAATGAGTTGTTCTGGTGGTCTGGTGCGCTTGAATTTATCGAAATGTTCTTTGGCAGTGGGGTAGTCACCATTGCCTAATGCGGTGTGAGTGTCACGGTAGAGTTTGCCTACGTCCATGGTTGGATTTTCAGACTTAGTGTTGAGTCTCTTCATTTCATTCTGCACCATTTTGAGGTTATTTTCTATGGGCTGTTTGAAGTATGAGTTGATCGGGAGCCATTTGTTGTTCTTTCTGTTGGCAGTGGCTTGATCTAGGAGTTTCTGATACTTCATCTCTTCGTAGGCGAAGATTTTTTCAGTTCTGGTCTTGTCTCCTGGAGCCATTCCCTCGAGTGCACGCTTTCGTTTTTCTATGAGCGTGTCCACATTGTCATGGAGTTTTTGCAGCTTGCTCTCGTAGCGAGGAAGGATAGCGAGTGCTGCTTTTTGTGCTTTACGGCATTGGATAGTGTCCGGGTATCCTGCTTCTAGCTGTTGGAGTGTGGTGAGAGCGGCTCGGTACTGTTTCTTTTTAGCGAAGTTGGTGAAACGGAGGTAAACTATAGTTGCTTGGACATCGTATTTATTTGCTTCTACTTGGTCTGCTGTGTGGAGCTTTCCTTCTAGTTTTACTCCGCCAGATTTGATGGTGAGGGATTCGTTTTTGAGGGTGTTTAGTATTTCCTTAGCATCATTTAGGTGTGAAGATTTTGGATATTCCTTTATAAATGGCTGAACTTGTGAGTTTATGATTTCTTCATAATCTTTTGCGCTCATGAGGTCTCTGGTAGGGAGGATGCTGGTGAGTTTCTTGAATGCTTTGATGGAAGGATCAGACTTGATGATTTCTGATAGCTTAGATTTGAGGATGGTTTTTTCCCCATAGACATTTCTGGAGACTTCGGCTCTGAGTTTATAGCTGTCCAGAGTTTCACTGATGATGCTACCATTGATGGTGGTGCCGTCTTTCATCACGAATTTGTCTGCACTGGCAGTGGAACTCAATAATGTGAGAAGAGAAAGCGGTGTGATGACTGAGATGATCTTCTTAGGTAGTTTCATAATTTTAAGAAATGATTTGTATAGTTTATCTTATTTAACTACACTAGGTGTTCTGTGGTGTGATGTAAAGAGAGTTCTCAATTGCACTCGTATTACAGATGCCGAAATTGTAATAGAAATTATTAATCAAACTGTTGAGATGGGGGAATAGATTTCGCTTGTCACGGGTAATCTGGCGGGTGTATCTGTGGAGCAGAAATGCGGATAGTGGCACTACATGGACAGCTCGGTATGGCGAGCGATTGGGATGGCTTAGCGGGTAAAATGGCGGGGGCTGACCATGAGGTGAGTGCGGTTGATTTGTGGAGCTATCTCGCGGATGGCGAGGTTGGAATGGAGGAATTTGGTAGGAAATTGAACCAAGATGAGCGAGATGGTCAGGTGCTGTTAGGATACTCGATGGGGGGGCGTCTGGCTTTGCATGCATTGTTAGATGAACCAGAGAAGTGGAAGGCAGCAGTGATTGTTTCAGCACACGCGGGTCTGACGCCTGAGCATAAAGAGCAGCGCAGAGTTGTGGATGATGAGTGGGCTAGTAAAGCTGAACATTTACCTTGGACTAAATTTTTAGGACTTTGGAATAAACAGGGTGTATTGGGTAATGAGGTGATGCCTGATAGAGCTTCTTTAGAAAAGAGAAGGGCAGAGATTTCTAGGTCATTTAATTGCTGGAGTTTAGCTGAGCAGGAAATCTTACTTGAGAAGATAGCGGTGGCTATTGAGATTCCTGTGTTGTTTGTGATGGGTAAAAATGATAAGAAATTTTTATCATTATGGGATATGCTAGGAAGTGGAATGGACAATGCAACCGTGCTGAGTGTTTCTGATGCTGGGCATCGTGTGCCATGGGAGGCGGAAGATGATTTCATTGATGGGATGCTTTCGTGGTTGCGTGGATTGGAAACTGAGTAGGGGTGTCTACACTAAGGAGTATTTTACACAGAATTAACAAAATTTTCCAGAATGGACAGAATTACTTTATAAGCTAGCTTATGAAAATGCTACTTATCATCGTATTTCTAAACCACATCTAAATAGTTTCATTCCATCGGGAAAAAAATTCTGAAAATTCTGCTAAATTTTGTTAATTCTGTCTAGCGCCGCAGGCTTCGTTACCCCTAGTGTAGATTCCCTAGGAAACTGAGCTGTAATGATTGCTTCCACTATTTTAAATTTCCTGCTAAGACTCTGCCCGATCAATTTATGAAGCCTTATCAGAAATTAGCAGAGACACTCACTCCAGAGGGTGAGTCGCTGGAGCTTTTCCAGCATGATGACAGTTACTTTATTAGCTCCAATGGTCAGCGGCTGATGACGAGTCTAGCGCATGGATCAGAGGAGGAGCTAGCGCGGATGGCATGTCAGCCATTTCGCCCAGCGAAGCAACCTTTGGTTCTAATCGGAGGTCTGGGTATGGGGTTTACTCTGGCAGCTGCGGTGGAGTCACTGCCACAGAAAGGCGCTACATTTGTGGTGGCGGAGCTTACTGATGCTATCCTGGAGTGGAACCAGACTCATATGAAAGGGCTGCACCCAGGGCTACTAGATGATCCGAGGGTGGTGGTGAAAATAAAGCCGGTGCAGAAGATTATGGCTGAGGCGGATGCTACCTATTCTGCGATCATGCTCGATGTGGATAATGGACCGAGTGCCTTTCACGGAGAGGATAATGATAGTCTCTACACGCTGGAGGGTATTCATTTAGCGAAGAACGCACTGAAGGAGGGAGGCATCTTGGCGGTGTGGTCTGCGTATTCTGATCCAAAATATACGAAATTATTACGAAAGGCGGGGCTAGATGTCTCCGTAGTAGAGGTTCCCGCAGCTCATAAAGGACGCAAAAACCGTCTCCACACGATCTGGCTGGCGAAAAAAGGAAGCTATGTTTCTCAAAATTCCCTAGAATCGAGAAAGAAACGTAGATAGATTTTTATTACGTAAACGCTAATATCTTAACTAAACAATCACATGAACAACTTTAGAAACAAAACATTGATTCCGACAATGGCTGGTGCGCTCGCATTCGCTACTATCACTATCCAGTTGCAAGCAGGCGAATATACGCTGAAGGCAGATAAATTCGAGCAGGTCATCCAGGTCCAGGCAGTAGCTCTGCCGGCGAAGGAGGCTAGATTTCCTATTTCGATCAAGCCAGAGGTCTGGAGTGCGGTTAAGATTGAGAAATTTCTTTCTCACGGATCACCGGTGAAGAAAGGCGAGAAGCTCCTATGGATAGATACGGAAGCTCTCGATAAGAAGATAGAAGACTTTACCAGAGAGCGCGTGAAACAGAGGCTGGTATTAGAGAAAGCTGAGCTAGAGCTAAAATCATTTAGGGCTGCTAATGCGGAATCACTCGCGAAGGCTAAGCTAGAGTATGAGAGGTTTGTGCAAGATTATGACTATTATAAAAAGGTCACTAAGCCTCAGGAAGCTTCTGATCAGGAATACCAGGTCAAACGCGCAAAAGACTATCTAGCTTATACTCAAGAGGAGCTAGATCAGCTTTTGAAAATGTATGAAGAAGATGGGCTCACAGAGGAGACTGAGGAAATTATCATTCAGAGAACCAAGCATGGGCTTACAGGCTCAAAAAGAAAGCTCGCTAAAACTGAGCGAGAAGCAAACTACGGTAAGAACATAGTGACCCCAAGAAACGATGCTGACTGGAAAATATCAGCGGCTATCAGAAAGAGAAACTGGGAACTTGCTCAGAAAAACTTACCTCTAGAGTTAAAGATAAAAGAGCTAGATGCTGCCAAACTGAGACTTGATGACGAGAAATCTGAAAAGCAACTGAATGATCTGAAAGCAGATCGCGCTCTGATGGAGTTCAAATCACCGGTAGATGGTGTGGTTTATTTTGGTGAGTTTAAGGATGGTAAGTGGAGAGCAGAGAATGCCGCAAAGGTGGTCCGAAAGGGTGGAGATATACCAGCAAGAATGACGATCATGACTGTGGTGCCTACGGACGCTAAGTTAAGGTTCAATGCCTTTCTGAATGAGAAGCAAAAGCTGATTTTTAATCCTGAGCAGACAGGAAACTTAAGACTAAATAGTAATCCATGGAAAAGCACGGTGGTGGATGCCGAACTCGTGAGTCAGCATCCTGGACTGTCCCATCAATGGCAGGTTTCATTTACACCTAAGGAGGGGAATCTCAATGGGGTGCTCATAGGTTCAAAGGCGAATGTTTCTATCGTGACTTCATCTACCGACAACGTGCTTAGCATACCTGCAAATGCGGTGAAATCTCATCCAGATGGGAGCTATTCAGTGCGCGTGAAGATGGCAGAAGGTGATCCCAAGGTTACTAAAGTAGAGCTAGGGAAACAAGCTGGCGATAAGGTGGAAGTCCTAAATGGTCTGGAAAATGGTCAGGTCATTTTAACTCCATAATAAGCATGAAACACCGCATTTTAAACGCAGGGGTAAGTTTTTTAACTCTGATGATTTCTTCTTTGAGTCTTGTCGCTCAGGAAGTGAAGCGTGTGCCGATGTTGCCATTGGCAGATGATGCTAAGCTAGATGCGGCAGTCCTGGAGAAATCGATCATGGAAGGTGTGGATTTCCTAGTGAAGTCTCAGAATGAAAATGGCTCATGGGGAGGCCCCACGAGGACGAAAGGACTGAATATCTACGCGCCTCTTCCTGGTGCGCACCATGCGTTTAGGATGGGGACGAGTAGTCTTGCTCTCACCGGATTACTTGATACTGGTGATAGCAGGCCAGAAGTTCTCGCTGCTATTTCTAAGGCAGAGAAATGGCTGCTAAAAACGCTCCCGCGTCTGAGACGTGCAGATGTGACTACTACGTATAATGTGTGGGGACATGCCTATGCGCTCCAAGCTCTCTCAGCACTAGCCAACCGCGAGGGGGTGACTGAGGAGCAAAAGGAGATTTATAAAAAAGCTGCTCAAGGTCAGCTCAATGCCTTGGTGATGTATCAAGACATCGATGGGGGGTGGGGATATTATCATGATATAGCCACGGGCAGACCGTCTGGTGGCTCGATGAGTTTTACCACTGCCGCTGTGCTGGTGGGAGTTTATGATTGCCAGCGAGCATTTGGTATTTCACTGCCAGAGAAGAGGCTAAAGTTAGGGATTAAATCTCTCCAGTACCAGCGTAACCCTGACTTTAGCTATGCGTATGCGCATGCTCATAGGATGCATCCAAGAGTATCTATCAACCGTCCAGGTGGCTCATTAGGAAGAAGTCAGTCTGGAAATGCAGCGCTGAGACTCTTCGGTGATGCTAAGATCACGGATGAAGTAATGATCACTTGGCTAGATAAACTTGTGAAGCGCAACGGCTGGCTAGACATCGGGCGGAAGCGACCCAGACCACATGAGACTCACTTTGCGGTGTCTGGATATTTCTACTACTTCGGGCACTATTATGCTGCACGCTGTATTGAAATTTTACCCAAGCCGAAGCAAGCTCAATGGCAAGATAAGTTAGGTAGAATCATCATCGACAAGCAGGAGAGTGATGGCTGCTGGTGGGACTTTCCGCTGTATGACTACCATCAGCCATACGGCACCGGCTACGCACTGTCCATCCTAAGCCGATGCAGGAAGTGAAGACTGGTAGTCTATTTAGCCACACCAGCTATATGCTCGTAGAATTTTACAGGCAGTTCTGCGAGTGGTTCTTTCAGTTTAGCTAGCTCAGCTGCTGGACCATGGATTTCTAGACAGACGAGTTCTGACATGGTGAGAGCTTCTTCGATCTGTGCTCCGACATTTTCTAAATGTGCTAACACACCTTCCGCTCCCTCATAAGCTTCGCGGCAAAACACAGTGTTGTTAGAGACGCTGAAGTCATAGTAAAAACAAGTTTCTTCCGTCTGGGTGCGCTTTATAAATGTACTGATTAACTTCTTGAAATCATCGAGACGACCTTCATTGACTTTGAAATATGGATGGATGCTGACTGCTTTTGATAGTTTACTCATAGACAGGCATTCTGGAGACTGAGGTAGCTGAGTCAATGTAGAATTTTAGACACAAAAAACAGGGATTATACACTAGGGATAAAATGAAGAATAAACCGCAGATTTTCGCAGATTATGCGCAGATTCCAGCATGATGAAACGTACTTTTTAAAGTAAACAATGCTCTCAGTTTATTTAGTACGGGCAGAGTGCAAAGAATTAAGAAATCAGCGTACATCAGCGAAAATCTGCGGCTGAAAAAGTAGTGATTTAAGATGTTTCTCCCTAGTGTAAAGTCCCTAACACAAAAAAGCGCCTCTTAGAAAGATAGAAAAGAGACGCTTTTTTTGAAATATTGGTTTTGCGAGGAGTCGATTATGACTCTTTTGCTACCACATTGATAGTGAGTGTCGTGTTGACATCTTGTGGAAGCTTGATCTCGATGTCGCTCTTGCCGCTAGTCTTGATTGGGCTGTCGAGTTGGATCGCTTTACGGTCGATCTCGATGCCGCCTTCTTCGAGCTTCTTGTGAATGTCGATAGAAGTAACAGATCCGAATGCCTTACCACCTTGACCGATTTCGAGGTCGAAGCTTGGTGAGAATTTCTTGATCTTAGCAGCTGTCTTCTCAGCTTCTGCGAGTTCTTCAGCGAGACGCTCAGCGCGCTTAGCTTTGAGTTCTTCTAGGTTAGCTAGGTTCTCTTCAGTTGCTTCAAATGCCTTGCCCTGTGGGACGAGGAAGTTGCGAGCGAAACCAGCTTTTACTTTTACGATGTCAGCTTCATAGCCGAGACCTTTGATCTTAGTGCGGAGGATTACTTGTGTTGTAGCCATTGTATATGTTAGGTTAGATGTTGTTTCGTTTGAATCAGGGTCTGCTACTAAGCAGAACCGTGTCCCTTTATCCTCATAAATGATAAGGATAGGAGCGAGGAATTACTCTTGTTCTGTAAGCGAGTCAAGTCGCAATTCGGGAGTTTCTTTGGAAAAGACTCTATTTCTGGCATTTCGGACAGTAAAACGTGGATCTCTGCCCTAAGACAATGCGCTTGATGAGTGTCTCGCATTTCCGGCACGGCTGAGCCTCGCGGTCATATACATTGAGCTGTTGCTTGAAATATCCAGGCTGACCATCGGACTGGGTGAAGTCCTTGAGCGTGGTGCCGCCTTGCTCAATGGATCTCTGGAGCACTTGGCGAATGGTTTTTCTGAGGTCAGTGAGCCGAGCCTTGCTGACCCTGCCAGCCTCGCGCTGGGGGTGAATGCCTGCCATGTAGAGAGCCTCGCAGGCATAAATATTTCCCACACCTACTACGATGTGATTGTCCATGATGTGTTGCTTGATGGTTTTCTTGCGCTGCTTAGATTTTTCGACTAGGTAGCTGGCGCTGAAATCATCAGTGAGTGGCTCGGGACCCAGCTTGGTGAAGAGGGGGTGGTCTGAAATTTCCTGGTCAGTCCAGAGCACGCAGCCGAATCTGCGAGGATCGTGATAGCGCATCTGGAGACCTGAGCTGAGGTGGAAAATGACGTGGTCATGCTTCTTCAGGTCTTCATCTGGTGAGCAGAGACGGAGGCTGCCTGACATCCCGAGGTGGATGATGATGTGTTGGTTCTCAGGAAGAGCAATGAGAATATACTTAGCTCTGCGCGTGACGCATCCTATATTTCCTGCACTAGCTAGGGGTAAGTTTTTCAAATGATAGATTTCATCGCTCACGGGCCAGCGTAGGCTGCCATTTCTGACATCAATAGAGGTAAGTTTTTTGCCGTTTAGGTGTGGGGAGATTCCTTGGCAAGTAGTTTCGACTTCGGGTAGCTCAGGCATGTGGCTAGGAAATTATGCGAAAATTGAGATTGCGCAAACTAAATAGGCTCGCTAAGCACAGTCATTATGAAACGTAAATTCATTGTCTGTCTTCCGTGTGTCGCGCTGAGTCTGTTTGTTAGCTCATGTGGCGAAAAGAAACCTGCCGAGTCATCGACATCAACCAGTGGTGAGCCTTCTGAAGCTCCTAAGCAAGAATTAGTAGAATCCGCCAACCCAGAGATGGATAAGCAGGTCGAAAAGATCAAAGAAATCCAGAAAGAGCAAAAGGTGGCTCCTGTGAAAGAAGAGGAAGTGCGAGATGTAGCGGGCTTCGCGAAGCACCTACCGAAGGAGTCTGAAATGTATATGAACGTGCAGGGACTAAGCGGGCTGATTAGCTCGATGCGTGATTCAGAGATAGGGAAGCTAGTGGCAGAGATGTCCAAGAAAGAGGGTGATGACATCGATGAAGCGATGCAATCTGATGATTTCCAAGATTTTATCAAAGTAGCTGGAGAAGAAGTATTTATCTCCATGGGTGATGGCTCCGCAAAGTCACTCAAGACACTGGGTGATACGTATTCTATCTACTATCGACTCTACTATTACATTCTCGGTAAAATGATGATCAATGCTGTGGAAGGTGAAGATGATTTTGAGAATCCCGAGGCAATGAATCAGATGATTATGGAGATGGTAAAGCCTCTGTTAGATGAATTTCTGGAGCTAGAAAATTACAGTGTCCCAACTGTGTATGCAGGGTTTAAGGTGAGTAGTGAGAGTGATCGCGCTGAGTTTACTAAGTTTCTTCAAGAGGCATTAGTAGGTGTGCTGGATGTCAATGAAGAGAACCCAGAAGTAAAGATGTTTTATGAAGATTCTACGGATGCGTATGGTGGTTTCAAAGGTGTGAAGATTGATTATAGTAAACTGTTAGATGCACTAAAAGATTCGCCTAACAAAGAGCTAGAAATGATGGGGATAAGTCCAGAATACATGGGCAAGTTTACAGAGAAATTTAAAGATTTCAAGGTGTCACTATTAGTAGGAAACTATGAGGACTACGTCATTTTTTATCTCGGGGATTCTGCTGCGAGCTTGAAATTTACCGATGAACCTACTGACTCACTTCTCGCCAATGAAGAAATGGCATTTCTTAAAGAATATAAGGGTAAAGAAGTGGTCAGTGTGACTTATGTGAGCCAGGAGATTTCTCAAGAGCTAGATAAGGTGAGCACGATGATGGAAGACCTTTCTGTAGGCGTGACTAAGTTTCTCCTAGAGACTGAATCATTTGGTGATACTGGTGAGATCCAGGCATTGCTCAAGAAAATGGCAGCGAATGGAAGGAAGCTTGAGAGACTCACTCCGCCTAGCAGATTTGGCAATGTGGCATATCTCGAAGATGGGTTTAAGATGGATTCATTTCTAGGGAATGATTCTGGGATCTATGATCTAGAAACCAAGAGAAAGCTGGCAACCATCGCCATGCGCCACGATGCGGTTTTATCTTCTAGCTGGGTGCTGCATAAGGAGAACTCTGAGCTAGCAGTGCAGAATCTAGAGGACTTCGTGAACCTAGCCTACCAGGTCACTAAACTAGTGGTGGAGCATGATATCAAGGACGAGGAGTTTCAGGAATTTTCTGACATGTTCAAGATGTTAGACGGGCAATTTAGCGATAATTTAGTCGCTACCTGGAAAGCCGTGCGTAGTGGAATGAGCGATGGATTAGGTAATGAAGGAGCTCTGGTCATGGATCTAAAAGGCAAGATGCCAAGGGTGCCTGATGTGCCTACGGTTGTGCTAGAGAATGGCAAAATTCCGAGGTTAGCAATGGGATATGATGTGGTGGATCGCAGCAAGCTAGCCGAAAGTTGGGGAGTGATTGATTCTTCTAGCCGAGAAATAGTTGCTAAGCTGGAGCGCCTCACAAATGAGAAGATTGACTACAAAACACCGGAGTTAGCGAAGAAAGAGGGGATAGACTTCTGGAGTTATCAGCTGGGTGTCACTTCACATGAGGCGAATTTGGCATTGGGGATTAATGATCAAATGATGTTCTTTAATACTTCACCAGCTTTTGTTGAATCATTTGCTTCTGACTATGATGCGGATGGTGAGCAGAAGCGAGGTGGGATGGACTTTAAGCTCAGATTGGCTCCCGTGAGATCGGCAGCACAAGAATGGATGGAGCTCTACTCTGAGCATGGAGAAGCTATTGAGCCATCATTTAGTAGAGCGGATTTTGAGGAAGCAAAAGTTCTGCTAAATGAGGTTTTAAAGGTATCTGAGGAGCTAGATAGCGTTGATTTTTCTATGAGAAATATTGATGGAGAATTTAGAAGCTTTTTTCACATAAATAAACGCAACTAATTTACAAAAATAGGGTTAAATACTTGAAATGTCCAATATGTGGACTACCAATAATAGAGATAGAAAATGACTTATTCAATTTAACTTTTAAACCAACAAACTAAATGATGAAAAAATTAATATTAACAACGATGATAACCGCTTTTGCTGTGACTGGTGCAAGTGCTATAAAGATTCCGAAAGGGATTTTCCGTGTCAGTGAAGATAAGGAAGCTAGAACTGAAGCAGCAGAAAATGAATTGGCTATTGCGTACATCATGTTCCCTGAGTCAATCCAGCCTAGCTGACCGACCTGCACAGGAACTGTCAGTTCGACAGCGATTAAGGAACTCAAGAGCCTCAGAAAATATGCTAAAGTAGTATTTGTGGATAAGAATGAGATGAACTCACTCCCACCAAAAATCTCTGCAGCGTTAAACGCAGCGGGAGGCAGTATGCCACTGATCACTTTCTTAAGTCCAGATGGTGAAACTAATTTCGGCTCATTTAATCACACTACTCTCAAGAACCAGGAATACAACAAGATCTTCAGAGACGTGAAAAAGAAGATTAAAACGGCTCAGAAAGAAGGAGAACTCAAGTCTTCTGGAGCTGCGGCTAAAGCAGACGGAGCTGAGGATGCTAAAGATGGTGCAGCCGAGAGCGATGCTATTATGATTGCGTCTCCACGCGTGAGAACTTGGAAAAGCTCGAATGGTAAAGAAATTCAAGCGAAGTTCATCAAATTCGAGAACGATACATACTTCCTCAAAAGCACGAAAGGTAGAGACATCAAAGTGACTGCGAAAGACTTAGATGATGCTTCGATCAAAATGGCTGAAGAGATAATCAATATCAACAAGAAGTAATCTGTTCAATTTCACAGAAAATCATTTTCAAGCCTGCATCTATCGATGCGGGCTTTTTTTACGGATGTTTATAACCTACTTGGTGAAGGTTAAACGCTATGGTATTCATTCTAGCCATGGATGAACGAGAAAAATCAGATAGGGGTGTAGTCTTCGCCGCCACTTTGTTACAGATCATCACGGCACCTTTCATTGTGATAACCGCTATAGCGATCATTGTGTTGTTTTTTGTTCCTTTCATCTTAACAACTAAAGCATTCACTAGCTCTATGGAAGTAGAAGAGGCATTTTTCATCTATGCTATCTGTTTTATCGTATTTGTCCTGAGTTATGTTTTTTCAAATGTAATGATGATGATGGCTGATACGATGAAGGCTACTCACTTATTAACTGAAAATAGGAAGACACCTAAATCCCTGCTCTATGATTTACTCAATAATCTATTTTCTCTTATCGCTCTGGAGTTAATCATAGGTGGTATGATGGGAGGTTTTAGTGCGTTCGCCCTGCATGATACCTTACAGCGAAAATTTAATCTTACCGAGGTTTTGTTATTCCTAGCAATCATCATCTCCATGGGTTTTGGGTGCATCTATCTACGAAAGCTAATCATGAATCTCAGCTGGTGGAGTGAGGGAGAAATAAAAACTGCCGAGAGCGAATAACTTCGCAACTCGGCAGTTTGTTGAATGATTGTAAAATCGATATTTGTATAGATTTACTCGCCCAGCTTGAGCTCTATTCTGTTGCCTTTTTTTATTAGGCTGTCGGTATCAAGCTTTTCAATGAAATCACGGTATTCATTAGGGACACTAGCTTTATCAGCATCTGAATTGTAAGGACCATCATAGAGGAGTTTTCCCTGTGGGTCATAGACTTCTACTTGCTTGTCCTTGTCTTCTTTTTTAAAGGTGTAGCGGTTTCCTGTAGCTGGGTCAGTCTGAGAAGTGGAAAAGCTATTTTTACCAAATTTGAATTCAAACCTTTTTGCTCCTTCGAGGTTTTTACCGTTAGGGAAATTAGGTAGCTTGAGTTGTTGCTTAAATTCTTTAGGAAGTTGCTTTAATAACTCTTTTTCTATGTCCTCCAAACCTTTGAAGTTCTCGAGCTTCTTAAACTTCAGGTTCATTTTGTTTCGGTTCTCTAGATCACCTAGTAATCCTTTGCCTAAATTGAGTCCAAGATTATTTTCGATGCCTAGATTAGCTACTCTGTCGCGTAGTTCCTCAGGAATGCTCTTCTTATCAATCTCATTGTTGTAAGGTCCCCTGTATTGTAGTTTTCCTTCCTTATCGAGAAGTTCTATTACTTTGCCGTCTTTGGTTGACTCAAGTGTGATGCTACCGTTTTCATCTAACATTTTGATCCGGCTTTGGAAGGCACCCTGAAATTTTAGTCCCTTATTCATCTCAGGGTTTAGTCCTTTAGGTAGTAGATTTAGATCGAAGCCTTCTAGTTTTCCTAGACCTTGCTGCATTTCCTGTAGCTCTAATCCTTCTAGGTTCCCTTTGAAAAGCTTCATGAGTTTTTCGCGGTCTTTTTTTGGAAACTTATCTAGAAATTCTTTCGGTAGTCCTAGCTCTCCAAGTTCTGCAGGTAATTTCTGGTGAGGAGGAGCTTGTTGACCGTCAACGCCTGCTCCTGCTCTGGCTCGGAGGTTAGCTCTGGATCCTAGAACTAGATCTTTGACCGCAGTTTTACCTTTAGAGATGAATTTTAACTCTACGCTATCACCTGGCTTTTTATCAGCAATAGACGCTCTTAGGTCATCCATAGATGTAATTTCTTTTCCTGCAAGACTCGTGATGATGTCATGTTTTTTTAGTCCTGTTTTGGCTGCTGGGCTATTAGCAGCGATGTGTTCTAGCTTAATGCCAACTCCTTCAGCGAGATTTAGATGGGCTGACAGTGTGTCTGAGATAGGCTCTCCGAAAACTCCTAGAAATGCAACTTCTTGGGCATTTACGTTAGGGGCTTCGGGCATAGGGATAGGTTTAAGTTTAGCTTGTTCAGCCACTTTTTCTTGCGGGGCCACTTTCTCTTCAGGCTGTGCTGCTGGGACAGGCCTTTCTATCGCATACAATGGGCTAGACAATGCTAGAGCAGAGATGGCGGAGTATTTGATGACTGATCTAATTGATTGTTGGTTTTTCATGGTATTAAGTAGATAGGTTAATAATTACTTTTAGTTGTATTATTATAGCGTATTTCTTGGGTGGATTTGTTTATGTTTTTTATGAAATTTTGAACCTCATTAGTGAACGGGAACTGGAACGAGAACATGTTCCACACATGGCTTCTCAGTGATGATTTTTTTTCCAGCTTCATCATAGGTAACGACTTTTTCAGTGTACTCAACACGGATAACTTTAAAGGGCCTCTCATTCTTACCAGCGTAGATACCTTCATTACTGGCATGAGTGATGTTTCTGCTTAGTTCAGATGCAGTAGTATCTACTCTATCCTCCACTCTAACAGCAGATGATTTACTTGTTGCTTCAGTCGCTACTACAGATGATGTCTGTTGAGAATTTCCGCCCATGAATACTGCGGTGACACTAGCGAAGAGAGCAATGGCTGCGGCGGCTCCCCAAGTCTGAAGATTTCTACCACTCTTAGTAGAGCTTGCAGGAGCTAGAGTTGCGCTTTCTTGCTTATTAAATGGTACTATTTTTTCTTCTGCCGGCAGATGAGTTTCCCATGCAGTCATCGCTTGCTCCATGCGGCTGAGCATGTCGTCAGGCATTTGAGTGGGGCTGAGATTAGCGAGTTGGGCTTCTATCTCTCTGAGTTCGTTGTCGAGTGTGTCGTTCATGACGGTATTGGTTTGTTGCGTTGATTAGTTTGAAATTTTCTGGTGATTCTTGATTTTAGATGTCTCCAGTTTGCTTGGCAGCGGTGAGATGTTTCTTGAGGGCTTCTAGCCCGTAGCGGTATCGAGAGGCTGCTGTGTTTTGGGAAATGTTTAATTTTTTTCCGATCTCTGCAAAGGTGAGTTCTCCCCAGATTTTCAGAGTGATTACGGATGCGAATTTTTCTGGCAGCTTTTTCAATCCATGTTCGAGATAGACACGGGATTCATCATCCGCGCTGTCGCTCTCGAACCAAGGATCGGCAACTCCGCCGTGTTGGATCATTTTGTCTTTTTCTGATTTTTCTTCACGCTTGCCGCGTCTGTCCTCTTTCCTGCCGAGGTCAATGGCACAGCGTCTAATACTAGTATATAGATAGGGAAGCCAGGCTGCCTGACCGCCATCGAAAGTGCCATCTGCCTCTTTCTTGGCTAACTTCACGAGCGCATCTTGGAGCACGTCTTCCGCATCTGCTAGAGACCTAGTCTGCTGGCGCGCAAATAATAACAGCTTGGAGCCATGCTCCCGGAGCCATTCTGCCCAGCTCACTCCCTCCACAGATCTTTTCGCTGGGGTGGTCGTTTCTGATTCTTGCTGATTCACATCAGAAGAACTCGCTGAGACTGTGTTGCTTGCCATTGGTGGTAGATCTTCACTCATTAAGCGATTTTAGGTTGATTTTTTGTTCAAAAATATGGAAAAAAATGAAAGATTGGTAAAATTAGAGTTTTTTTAAGCATGTTTCTCCGGCTACATTAGTCTGCCAAAACTGTCCAGTTTCCACATGCAGACAGGTAAGCCAGCCACCTCTGCCAGGATCAGTATCTATGCAGATGGCGTGTCCTAGATTAGCTGGTAAATGTGAAGTCTGAGCAGTGTGTCCACAGATCATTGTCTTGCCTGATTGGTGGGGTAGGGGAGAGCCAAATTTCTTATGAATGAGAGTGTAAGGAAGCTGCTCAGCGATGGCGACGTCAGCTTCTAAGTTCGCATGGACAAAGAGATGATCTTCTGTCTCAAGGTAAGGTTTACAAGTTCGCAGAAATTCCCAATGGCTCTCTGACACAGCGTTTATACCATCCTCACCATAGGAATCTAGAGTCTCCTTGCCGCCCCAGTGAGCGAGCCAATCTGCCATTTCAGAGCCGCCATGACGTGCAAGAAAAAATTTCTCCTCATGATTTCCTGATAAAAAAGTAATGTCATACTTACCGCTATCGCGCAGTCCGATGAGAAAGTCTATCACACCCTTCGTATCTGGCCCGCGATCCACGTAATCTCCCACAAAAATAATCCGATCCTCCAGTTGCGGCTGGATCGTGTCCCAAAGTAGTTTTAATGGTTCCAAACAACCATGAATATCTCCTATGGCTAAAGTGCGTCTCATCATATGAAGGATACTAAATCAGGAAAGTAAAATGTTCAAGTAGGGAAGATGTTAGAGTTGCGGCA
>CAKZMG010000328.1 GCA_937128235.1 uncultured Verrucomicrobiales bacterium | reverse complement strand
TTCCCAGTGCATCCTAACCCGAATATCCGGAAGCCAGTTTTTGAAGTGCTAGACGGACTAAGTAATTTCAGTTTAGCGGATCCATTAGACTACCCACACTTCCTCTGGGCGATGTCTCAAGCGACAGTGATTCTCACTGACTCAGGCGGCGTGCAAGAGGAGGCTCCTACTCTGGGTATTCCTTTACTAGTCGCACGCAAGGTTACGGAGAGGCAAGAGGGTGTGGACGCAGGCGTGGCAAAGCTGGTTGGTACGGACGAAGAAGTGGTTTATAGGGCAGTGAAGGAAGTATTTAATGCTCCATACAGACACGGTTTAGCAAATCCATATGGTGATGGTTTGGCAGCTATCCGCATCGTGAAACACTGTGAATCATTTTTAGATTAACATGAAAATAGCACAATTATCTTCTCATTATCGACCCGTAATAGGAGGTCAGGAGGTTTATATCAAAAACCTGAATTCGATTATTACAGAAGCAGGGCATGAGACGCTTGTTTACCAATTACAGCGAGGTGAATCTGCGAATGATAATGTGTGTATTCCTAAGATTCCTTACCTATCAAAATTTATTGTAGAATTTGAAACAAGATGGCTGACTTGGGTTATCGATATGTATAAGCCTAAAGCCTTGTTTAATGCCGATCTCATCATCGGCCATTATGCTTCTGTATCCAGATCACTAGAAAGTGTTTCTACTAAGGCAATCATACTTTCTCATGGGGTAGAATGGCGTACTGAAAACCAAAGAGACTATGACCGTTATAGGGAAGAGAACGCTAAGTGGTGTTTAGATAAATATCCACATGTGGTTAATGATACTTATTACTTACGTTACTTGGGGATAGATGTGGAACCAGGCGAGAAAAATTATTTTACTGAAGTGTCCCCTGGAAAGTGGTTTATTCCAAACTGCATTGATACTGCATTATTCACAAGAGTGAAAAGGAAGCCTGAATATGAGAACAAAAAGATGATCTTGGTTCCCCGCCAAATGGTGGAGGACAGAGGTATCCATCTAGCGATCGAAGCTTTCGCTATTATTGCCGATAAGTATCCAGAATTTGAGATGTGCTTGTTAGGTAAACGGTGGGGAAAGAAAAATCCATACATTACTAGATTAGATAATCTCATTTCGAAGCATAACCTGCAGGAGCGCGTCTATTTTAGAGATCCCGTTCAGAATAATATGATGCCGGAATGGTATTCATCAGCTGAGTTAACAGTAATCCCGACCTTACGAAGGGAGGGTACTTCTTTGAGTGCGATAGAGAGTATGAGTTGTGGAGTCGTTACTGTAACGACCAATGTTGTAGGACTGGCTGATTTGCCTACCTATCAATGCGATCCTACATCCATGAGTTTGGCTGAAGCAATGGCTTATGCGATTGATAACCAGACTACATTAGCTGAGTCACAGTGTATTAAGACAAGACAGCAATTGAACCTTGAAAACTGGGCTGATGCATGGCTCAAGGTGATAGACAGTGTTTCCAGACAATAGAGTTTATTAAGTTTTATCTGATAATAACCCACCATAAAGTATGTATAATATAGTTGCAATTGCATATTTTAAATATCAAAGTTCTCATATGTATAAGCTAATTAAATACACTAGACGCAAAACTGCCATGATTATAGTTTTGTTATGTTTTATTTTTTTTACAAGTAATACTTTTGCACAAGCTTCTGCTTGGGACTATCTCTATGGGTCACAACTAGCAGGGGTAAGTGGAGACATTGACTCAGATGGTGATGGCTTTACAAATGATGAGGAAAAGCTACTTGGAACAGACCCATTATCAGCGAGTTCGCAGTTAAATTTACAACTCGCCTCTTACACGGGGAGTAGTTTGGTGGGGTTGTGGAAAAGCAGAAATGACCAGCAATATCAACTACAGGGCAACGCCAACTTAACTGGTCCATGGTTTGACATTGGAAATGAATTAACAGGTACTGGTGAAGAACTTTCACAAGTAATCACGACTACCCCTGCTCTCAAAGGCTTTTATAGATTAAAGGTAGATTGTTTAACTGCGCCAATACCTACACAGTTAACAGAGGTTTACCCTTACGATAGTGATGATGATGGTGTTAGTGATTACCAAGAGTTCATTCAAGGGCGGTCACCTATTGAAAATAGCGACGAGTTTCCAGCATTACAGTTGCTGTTTAGTATGAATCATATTCTCTCATGGGATTCAGTGGAAGGTAAGCGCTATCAAATAGAACAAAAAATATCATCGGTCTGGAATGAACTAGGTTCTTCTTATGATGGAAATGGAAATAGAATTTCTCAGTTGGTAGCTTCGGCCACCGGAAACGTTTCTGAATTTAGAATAAAAGTCATCGATATAGATACCGACTCGGATGGAGTGAATGATTGGGATGAGATTCAAGTGGGGTTAGATCCCGATTCGCCTAAAACAGACGCTAGTACTAAAGGAGACGGTGTTGCTCTTATCGACATTCTTGATGAAACTCATAGCATCGCTCTGGATAACCCTAAACCTTATGCAAATATAACAAGCTCTGAGTCAGGAGAATTTACCCTATCACGGGTCACTGGGAGCAAAGAGCTGACGGTGAATTATACGCTAATCGGCACAGCTATTGCAGGTGCTGACTATCAGATGCTCTCGGGGCAGGTAGTTATTCCCTTCGGAGTTCGCAAGGTGACCATACCAGTAGTTCCTCTAGCGGGATCAAGTCTTACTTCTGCTAGAACCTTGAAGTTAACATTGGGTGCGGGAGCCTATACGATCAGTGGTTCTGCTGAGAGGCAAGTCAATATAGTAAGGGAGAATGTGGTGAATGTGCAGGATTATGGAGCTGTTGGTAATGGCGTTGCCGATGATACAGTAGCTATCCAGTCGGCAATCACGGCTTTAGAGTCTGATACGACACTCAACACACTCTATTTTCCCTCCGGGACGTACCGTTTAAATACTTTAGAGAATAGTCAGGAAACAATTTATAATACGAAGCGCATTCTGAAGTTAGGTATTTCTGATTTAGCGAATAGAGATATATTTATCAAAGGAGATAACGGAGCGGTTCTTTATTCAACAGCAAGTCCTCAACGCGCTCATATGCTAGTTGCAATGGGGTCGTTCAGGTCATTAACAGTAACTAATCTTGTATTCAAACAATCAGATGTGTTGTTGTCGGTTGGAGAGTCACAGGGATCTGACGGCATTTCTGTCGTGCGTGTTGATCTAAGGGAAATCCAAATTATTAAATTCGTGGATACTGAGTTTAATAACTGCCATGGATCGGCAGATTTTTATAGAAGCGCTTATGATGCACGAGGGAAGTTGAAACGGCTGGAGTTTCTTAACTGTAAGATACTTAACCCGCATGGATCTAATACTGAGGATATCCAAACTCAATGGAGTGGTGGCCAGCAGGTTGGAATAGGTTCATGGGTTGGACTAGCTCGCTATGAGGGGTGTCTTTTTGAGGGAGGCAGTGCAGATATGACTGATCACAGTAAAGCACCGATTGGGCGCCTCAAAGATGGAGGGCATTTTGGTAGCCCTCTTAGGTTAGAATTTATTAATAATGTTGTTAGGTGGATGGCAGTAGAATCGATGTACCAACTGAATCGCGGGAGCTATATAGGGACTACAGACCAAGGCTTCACCATACCAGTAGCAGATGGAATGACGGTAGTGACAGTGACAGTTCGCGAAGAAGACGCAACGTTTGTGCCTGGTCAGATCTTAAGTGTCCGCACAGAAACTACAGCTACAGTGAACGGCAGAAACAATATTTTCCGTGTGGTAGCATTCCGCAAGGCTTTAAATGAGGTTGATGTGGTGAATGACGGGCATGTGAGTGCTGGTCACCTAGGGAATGACCCTCCTGGAACAATACTGGCACGATTGAAGCCTATCTATGTGCAGGAGGATGCCTCAGCCGTGGTAGAAGTTAGGGGTAACCTTCTAGAGGGGAAGCTCCCTCCAGGAGCGGAGCCTAAAAACCCTACCGGTATTGTTTCCGATGGTACCGGGGTTATCCAGGGGAACTATATCACAGGTTATGCTACGGGAATTCTAAATTATAAGGGAGCTACAATGCCACTTTTTCCCGGGACTACTGGACTGGTAATCTACAAAAACTACATACGGCTGCGGCACCCAGATCTCTCATTGACAGGAGAGAGAAGCTATGGTGTGCAGACTCATGCGAACGACATCTATGTAGGACACAATGTGATAGTCTGTCCTCTTTCGAGGAGGACTGTCGGTATTGCGCTTAGAGGTAGTGGGGCGAACGTATTTGATAACCGAGTTATAGCTCTGAATAAGCAGGTGAACGGTTATTCTAGTAGTCAACGGTCATTAGGAATCCATGTAGGTAATACTTCTTTCGGGACTTATATCTATAGAAATACGACTCAGAATTTTGATGTTGGAGTGGGGCCAGAGCCATATCAGAGCTTAATTCACTACGTGGAAGATCATACCAGCATCAATGATGAACTAGCGATTGATCCACGCGGTGTTGTGCCTGCACCTTAACTTAAATAAGCAATATAGCAGTATGAATGATATGAAAAAAATTGGGCTTGGTGGAGCTATGTTAGGTAGCGTTTCTGGTTTAAGTTATGAAAAATCCATCGAGTTGTTAGAGCTGGCCTATAGCAAAGGCGTGCGGTTCTATGATACTGCTAATATCTATGGTCAGGGAGATAGTGAAAGAGCTATAGGACAGCTGTATGAGGCGCATGATGATATTATATTTGGTACTAAAGCTGGGTATGGCATGCCCACATCAGGTAGCTCAAAGGGGAGTATTGTGAAAAGGGTGGCCCGTTTAGTAGTGAAGAAAATGCCTTTTTTGAAAAAAAGTTTAATGAAAATGCGCTCTAATGTGGTAAGTGCCCAAGATTTTTCTTATGAAGCGGTTTCTGCCGCATTATCTGCAAGTTTAGAGAGGCTTAAAGTGAAGCAAATACCGATTTATATGCTGCATAGTCCAAGCAAGCTAAACTTAGAAGATGAGAACTTCTGCACTGTTTTGGATGAGCTAAAGAGCGCAGGCAAGATTAAGAAATCTGGGTTGGCGTTGATGTCTGTGAATGATGTTCTAGAGGTAAAACAGTTAAATCTATTGGACGTAGTGCAAGTTGAGTTAAACCTCTTAAGTCCTGTGGAGCATTTCGAGATTCTGGAGAAAATTAAAAATGACCATGATCTTACTATCGTCGTTAGACAACCATTTGCTGGTGGGAAGTTGCTACAAGGTGATGGTGAAGCGAGTATTAGATTGAAAAAATTAAAGGCACTTGCTGAAAAATATGACTTTCATTTGGCTCAATTGGCGTTGGCGGGACTGGCGAGTATTTCGTATGTTGACCATGTGCTTGTTGGAACGACGAAACCAAAAAATCTAGCTAGTAATGTTGAATACGCAACCTGTGAGCTGCCTAGATCGCTGAAGAATGAATTGTATACCATATTGGGAATTTAGTTATGATTAAAGACGCAAAGAAATTAAAAAATAATCAAGAACTCCGGGCGGATATTATAATTGTTGGTACAGGAGCGGGAGGTATGGCGTCCGCAATTGAGTTCATAGATAGTGGTTTGAGTGTGATTGTGCTAGAGGCAGGACATGAAAGTTATGATGAGGTGGCACAATCGGTTTATGAAGGTGATGTGAGTGACAATGGTCAGCACGGAAAGTTGTCTGGTTACCGTAGAAGGATGCTTGGTGGCACTAGTAGTGTCTGGGGAGGTCGTTGTAGTAGTTTTGTAGATTCAGATTTTGAGGAGAGAAGTTATGTTGCGAATAGTGGTTGGCCGATTAAGAAATCTGATCTAGATCCATTCTATGTTAAAGCGCATGAATATTGCGATATTGGGGTCTATGATTACACTGTAAGCGGTTCATTATCTACTAATGAAAAGATTGTTCCGGACTTAAGCTCTGAAAAAATTGCACAAGATCAGATATGGCGATTCAGCTTACCAACAAATTTTGCAACGAAGTTTAAGAGCCAAATTGAGCAGGCGGAAAATATCACACTTTATTTGAATGCAAATTGCTTGCATATTCAGTTGGATGAGCTTGGTGAGGAGGTGAAATGGCTTGATTGTGCATCTACCCCGGATCAAAAGTTCCGGGTTAAAGGGTGCAACTATATCATTGCAGCAGGTGGTTTAGAAACTACCCGATTGTTATTAGTATCAAATGATGTAGAGTCAGCAGGGATAGGAGGGACTAGCAACAAGCTAGGTAAATACTACGGCTCTCACCTTACCGGCAATTATGGTGAAGTTAAACTCAGTACTAAAAGTAGTGGCGTGAGCTGGAAATACAAAACCTCAAAAGACGGAGTGTATTATAAACAGCAGCTACGTGTGTCAGAAGCAGAACAAGAAGTAAAAGGCTTAATGAATACCAGAATAATTCTTAGTCACCCTGGTTTTGGAGATCCTAGCCATGGTAGTGGTGTGCTTTCGGGTGCTTATATGGTGAAGCGCTTTTTAAAAGGTCAGATACCTCCAGAATATAGTAAAGACCTAGCTAGCGCTGAATATAAGAATGTAGGGCGACACCTTAAAAACATCATTTTAGATAGCCCTAAATCAATGATCTTTATGTTTGATTGGATTAGACGTAGAGTTTTGAGCAAGAGAAAGCTCCCGTCCATAGCGTTAAGAAGTAAATCAAATGTTTATACATTACATTATGACTCTGAGCAAACACCAGTAGCTGAATCTGTAATCTCCCTTAGCAAGAAAAAAGACATGTTTGGAATGCCTAGACTTAATGTTGATTGGAGATTTGATGAGAAAGACTTAGATAATTTATTTCAAACTTATAAAACATTATCAGAGGAATTAGATAAATCAGGCGCTGGTCAGATGCTGAGTAATGATGATGAAGTTAAAAACCGCATAAAAAGTCAAATAGGTGTGGGGAGTCATCATCTTGGCTCTACACGTATGAGTGCTGGAAAGGAAAACGGGGTTGTTGACGTAAACTGCAAAGTTCACACGGTGAATAATTTATACTTAGCATCTCCGTCGGTGTTCTGCACAGGAAGTTTTGCTAATCCATTCTTAACGATCGTGGCTTTAGCTCTACGAATTGCTAATCATATCAAACAAGAAGGTTAAGAAACTTTGGTTGCCAAAAGGTAACGATCAAGAACATATTTGAAATACTATTTGATGATCATTTCAAAATCAAAAATAGAATTCTTTAATAGTTACTTTAACTTCTTAGAGGAAAATGACATTCAAAGTGTAATTCTGCATACTTATGCAGATTATCCTGAGAAGATTCACTCGGATGTGGATTATTGTGTGGGCGAGGCTGACTTAGGAAAAATCATCCCACTCATCAATCAGCATTGTTACGACTCAGGATGGAGGTTAGTTCAGATTTTACAGCATGAGGTGAAGGCGTTCTTTTGTATTTGTGTTTCTCAATCAAACCCTTCTGAATATGTTGAACTCGATGTATGTTCAGACTATATGAGAGAAGGAAAAATTCTTCTGCGAGCTGAATGGTTATTACAAAACAGAAGAGCTCTTGAAGGTAAGGCGTTTTATGTGCCTGCTGTGGGAAGAGAGTTTTGTTACACACTTTGGAAGAGTGTGGCTAAGAAGAAGTCAAAAGAGGAAATGCTCGGTAAGCTAGATGTAATCTATGAAATAAACCCCGAGGAATGCGAGATGAGCTTGATACAATCTAATATGGTGGTTTCTGAGGTGATGGAGGCATGGTGCGGAGCTAGGGCTGAAGAAGTTTATGCGCAACAGGAGCAACAATATGCTGATGCTAGTAAAGTGGGTGTCGTGAGTAGATTTGTAAAGTTGCTTAGGCGAGTCGTTCAACCTAGTGGGTTGTTGATTTTAGTTGATGGATCAGAAGATGATCTGGAGTCTCATTTGGGATCGCATTTCTATTCAAGTATAAAGCCGTGCTTCAGGAAGGTGGGTATGACGATTGAAAAAGTTCATTTGATTAATACTTCCGTTAAACTTTTGAAGTCGAGCTTGGTGTTGTGTAACGCTTCTAAGCTGATACCTAAGACGCTCTACCTACCGGCTAAAATGTTTAGTTCAGCCTACAAATTGAAATTAGAACACAATGACAATATGATAGGGGAAGTACATGCATATCTTGAAAGGCGGTTACAGAAACGCTGGGGCTTAAAAGCTAATGATAAGTAACGATTAGAGTGTCAGATCATTATGGGAAAAGAAAAAAAAATGCCATGGTTAGCATTCTTGGGGGCAGATGGTTCTGGTAAAAGCACGGTCATTGATGGAGTGACAGAGTATTTGGATTCAGAAGGGATTACGGTGAACTACCAACATTGGCGTCCAGTGATTGGTGACAAGAAGGAAAATAGTGCTCCTGTTTCTGATCCACATTCACGTCCGGCGCGTGGGGTGGTGGCATCATGGCTAAGAGTAGTTGCGCTCACTACTGTCTGGTGGAGAAGCTATTTTAAGCACCTGGTAAAGTTAAGAAAAAAGGGAACATTGATTATCTTTGATCGGTTCTATGCAGATTTATTAGTGGATCCAAGGCGATATAGATATGGAGGAGGCAAGTCATTTGCGGCTTTTTTCTTTCATTTCATGCCGAAGCCGGATTTGGTGATTTTGCTTGATGCTGAAGCGGAGGTACTCTTTGCGAGGAAGCCAGAGGTGGCTCTGGAGCCATTACGTGAGATTGTTTCTGGATATAGGAAATATATAAATGATGCTAATAATGGTGTATTGATTAATTCTGATCAGACCGTTAATCAGGTCATGAGTGATGTGTTAAAAGAAGTAAATAGGTTGATTGGTCTAAGTAAAGACAATGGATAGGACACGGAAGAGAACTAGGGTATTACTTTCCTGCTATGCATGTGAACCTAACCAAGGTTCAGAGCCTGGTGTCGGTTGGAATTGGACAAAAGTGATGTCTAAAGAGAATGACTTGGTAGTCGTAACCCGCGCTAACAATCAAAAAGTTATTGAGAAAAACATTTCACAACTTGAGGGGCAAAATGTTGAGTTTGTCTATTACGATTTACCCAAGTGGCTTCTGGTTCTGAAGAAGAAGAGGATCTTAAAAACGTCTTTATACTATGCTTTTTGGCAACTAGGAATACGTAGGAAGATGAAGAGACAGTTGGAGCAATTTGATATTGTGCATCATATGACATTCAACATGTTTCTTTGCCCTGGATATTGGAGACCTAAGAAGGCGAAGCTTATCTTAGGTCCTCTGGGAGGTGGCTCCTGTGTTCCTGAAGGGTATTTATCACTATTTGGGAAAAAGGCATGGGTACAGAAAATCAGAAAGATAATAGTCAATCAATGGCGTTGGGTACCAACGCTGAAAAAAACATTTGATAGAGCAGATGTCATTCTCTGTGCAAATGAAGACACCTACCGACTGCTTGAAGGTAAATATGCTGATAAGCTGAAACTTCATTTAGAAACGGGTTATGATGGTAGCAAAATAGAACAGCATAAAATAACGAGTCGTCGCAAAAGTGGCTTTGTTCAGATAGGAAATATTGAAGCTCGTAAGGGATGGCGAATTACGCTTTTAGCGGCTCATCAATTAGTCTCAGTAAGAAATTTTAGTGATTTCAAAATTGAGTTCATAGGCTCTGGTCCAGAAGCAAAAGAAGCCCATCGACTAGTAATTGAGTTGGGTTTAGAAGATGTGATTACTTTCCATGGGAGAAAGTCCCTAGCTGAGACTCAGGAGATGTTAAAAAGCGCACGCGCTCTGTTATTCCCGAGTGTCCGAGATACGTCTGGAAATGTTGTGCTGGAGGCAATGAGTCAAGGTGTGCCCGTAGTGTGTATAGCGCATCAGGGAGCTAAGGAAATGACAGATGATTCATGTTCTATAAGAATGGAACCTAGTTATGTGACGAAGTCTGTGGAGTATCTAGCAGATGCGATACTAAGATTTCAGAGTGATGATGATTTAGTGCAAAGAATGGGAGAGTCTGGAATGGAGAGGGTCAAATCTCATTTTACTTGGACGTCTAAACAAGTATACATGCAAAGTCTTTATGACTCGTTAATAGATAACAAATAAATCAAAATAATGTCAGAAGAACAAATGGATATCACCATTGTCACTGCTAGCTACAACTATGCAGATTATATTGGCGAAATGTTAGATAGTGTGGTTATGCAAGAAGGTGTTAACTATGAACACCTCATTTTCGATGCTGGCTCTACTGATGGAACTCTTGATGTTATTAAAAAATATGATCACGTTGAACTTGTGGTGGAGCCTGATAAGGGGATGAGCGATGCTATTAATAAAGGTTTCAGAGCAG
>CAKZMG010000327.1 GCA_937128235.1 uncultured Verrucomicrobiales bacterium | reverse complement strand
TCATCGACTTGTGCAAATCTACTGTTAAAAACTTCCTGTGCTTTTTCTAGAACTTCATCTGGAACATCGTCACTGGACTCCTTGCTAATGGATGGAAGTAAGATTTCATCTGAGCCGCATGAGTTCATTAACGCGATTGATCCTATTGCTAGAAATCCGATTACTGGGTATTTGAATAATAATTTTTTCATTGTTCTGATTGTTAGTTGTTATTGGTTACAACTTAACAATCGCAATGACTCGAAAATGGTTACTCAATTTTTTTCTTTTTTAAGAGCCTCTTTTCTTAAATTAGCTTGTCGGGTAATCTATTGCTTGGTTTTATTCAATACCTCGCGTGATCCAACTTCTGGAAATACCCACGAATTTACCGCCTTTTGCATTATCGGTATAGTGGTTTTAGATACATCTTCGTGGATTACTTGGTCTGGTGTTAAAGCTGACGGTTTATAAACTGAGTCAATTTTACCATTAGCACTGAGTATAACCAACGCTCCGTCTTCACGAATTTTCCAATGAAATCCCTTCCAGACTGGGCGGCCATCTCGATTTTTTTTCCATTTTTTTCCTCCAGTCCAGAGTTCCGCACGCCCATCAGGATAGAGGATTCTTCTAAAGCGGTAAGTTCTATTTTCTCCTGAACTAGCAGAGTATTCCCACTCCCCACTGTAGAATAGTGTCTGAGCCTCCAAAGTAGAATTAGGAGACAACAGTTGATTTGAGGCTTTGGCGGCTTCTATCATAGTTGCTTTATCCGCTTTCCATCGGAACATGTATTGGCTTTTGGGTAGTGCCGTTTGGGTTTTTATTCTCTGCACATTTGTTCTGCTGAATGCTTTAAGAATAGTAGGTTTTTTATCCACATGAAATGCTAGTTGAGATCTACGTGGATAGTCAAAATAGGTTGCCTGTATCCAGAAAATCAGAGCTTGATTCCCTTGCAAGTCTGGATGCTGTGTGTCGAGCACCTCTGCGCCTAGCTTAGAGGCTAACATCATGCCTTCATAGCTTGATAACGGCTCCTTGGATAATGCAAAGAACGAATTCTGGAAGGGTCTAACTTCTATCACCTTTTCAAGCAAATCTTCTTTACTTACCTGAGTATTGATCTTCGACCAAACTAAATTGTAAGCGTTCAAATCCTGTCGTCTCCATAAACCTGACTGAAGTGCCTGATTAATCTGAGGATTATATTTAACGTCTTTGTCTTCTACTTTCGCTGGAGTCAGGTAAGAGATAAGATCTTGGTTTAGCTCCGATTCTTTAGCGGCAGGTAGCACGCGAATGAGCAAGGTGTAGTTTGATTCTCTTTCTTTTTTATAGTCGGAATCTAGCTGCGCATTCCTAGGTAGATAAGTTTTTTCTTTTACCACAAGTAGATCTTCAGGGGTGTATTTCTTTAGTATCGTCCATTGGTTGTTTTTTATTTCCATTTGTTTCAAATCCTTTCCCCCAATGATGAATCGCGCTTCAAAAAACTGGTGAGTAAGATCGATTTTATTACCACTTAGTCCAGGAACTTCTGGAAGTTTCGGTGGCGCAACCATCATCTCGATGGATGCCTTTATTGACATTGTATTTCCAGCTAAATTTGTGATTTCAATCTCTGAAGTGACTCCACAGTTTCTTGTTTCTAATGCCGAAGGAGTGATTGGAGTAGTTGCCATCGCGTCCGTAGGGTAGATCAGCTCTGTGATGGATTCAAAGGTGGACCGTTGACCAGAAGTAACTGAGCCCATCGCTGAGTAGATGATAGAGCTAGGTCTCTTACGTGCTTGCCTAATGATATCATTGGAATTTTTTGAGGTTGAGAATCCTCGGATAAGCATCAGCTCAAAAGTAATATTCGGAGAGGATACTTTTTCCTGCTTCACTACAGAGGGGAACGCTAAGGTCTCAAATGTTAAAATCATGTGCGTCCTGCTTTTCTCAAATTGTGGATGCGGCAGGGCTGAAACCAGAACAGTTTGATTTACTGGAAGGACAAGACTAGTAGTTGCTCTTACGGTATTAAAAATAGGGATTTCTGAGCGAGATTTATTGAGATCCGAACCTTTTTTAAGTGATGGTTTATATTCTTGGAGTCTTACCATTTCATGATTCAGTTTATACGTTTGAAAATCGCTACGCTTTACCTCTATCACATCGCCTGTATTTCTAGTTTCCCAAGCACTAGGGAAAACATAATTTTGAAAGGCAAAGAATTCAGTAGGATACATAATCTCGGTAGCTTGTGTCATGTACGTTTTCTCGGAGTTGCCAAGCACCTTCGCAGCAATATTTAACAGTTGCACATCAGCTTTGTTAGTTTGGTTCAGTTTTTCTAACAATCTTTGATGATCTTGTTTCATGTCGTCGGGAATCTGTAACCACAACAAAGTAGGTATTTCGTATGTATGCTGAATGAGCCTCAACTCTGGGTCGGTAGCCTTCGGGGCACTTTCTTGTGCCGAAAGAACCGAGCCTAGAATACACAAGAAGGAGACAATGTTCAGTAATAGATGAGGCTTCGTATCAGTCATGGTTGTCATTTATTTTAAAGTTACAAAGAGAAAATAGAACCGTGATTCTACTGAAGAGGATGCTAGAATTTTATGAGCGCTATGAAATGATCCAACTAAGGATGGTGATGATCTAGTGATCTTGATATTAGCACCATTAAAGCGAATAGAGTCAAATTGGGGAAACCATGCGTCTTTCCCTCCACTCGGCACTTGTCGCTTAGCTACTTCTTTTGAAACATTCTCGAAGCTTAGAGAAATCGTTCCACCATTACTTGTAGTAGGCGAATAATCAGCTGTAATCCCTAAACCAATAATCCTGACGTTCTTGCCTGTTTGAATAAGCTCTCCATTCGCGCCAGCCCTGAACTTGTTCAAGTAAAGTAATTCTGCTTGTTCTGGAGATTTAAAATTTTCTTTGGTTCTACCCAAAACTGTTTTCTGGTTACACGTTATTGCAAAGTCTTGGTCGTAGATTATAGCTATTGATTTATTCTTTTTTAAGGAGATGAGTAATTCGTGAATTTCTTCCGAGGACTTCATCAGCAGGTCTGGACGTTTTCTAATATAATCCTGGCTTACTGACAGGATCTCTATACCAAGAGTCACTTCATTTGGTAGAGGTTTAGGTGCTTCAGGCTCAGGTTCTAGAGGAGGCAAAGAGATTTTTACAGGGTCGCTCATCGCCAGAGGCTCTGGATTAAGTTGAGGTTCTTCCGGAGCAGGTTCATATTTATTTACCACAGGTTCGATCTGCACGATATTTTCCTCTTTTATGACAGTTTTATTACGAGTTAAATAATAAGTCACCCCACCTCCAATCAGCAGCAAGCAGGCACAGAGTGGTCCCATTATAGTGAGAGTTGCATACCATTTTGGGACGACTGGGGCTGACTGGTACATAGGTAATGTTACTTGTGCTATCTGATGCTGGCTCTGCTCCAAAGTCGGGATGGTAAAGTAAGAAAGGCAGGTGGAACATTGAATCTGCATTCCTACCTGCTCAGCAGCCACTTCATAGTTCTGGGCGCAACAAGGGCAATTGACATGGTGAGTTTGGTTCATCGTCTATTATACATATAAGCTAGTTAGTACCTTCTGGTCTAGAATTATTTAATCGCTGCCCCTATCGTGTCTTTGCTAGCATCAACTTTTGCTAAATGGATAACATGCCTAGCCAGAAGATAGTCATTTTTAAATTCAGCTGCTTTTATTGCTGTCGCATTCTCTTTCAATTAATTCCGTCTGAGCATAGTCAAGCTGTGTGGTGGTGGCGCTATAGTCCACCGCTGAGACAAATAGTGTTAAGTATGCTGCGATTTTTAATTTAGCTCTTGGTTCCATGGTTGTTTCGATTTGTGGTTTCTAATTACAAATCGCAACCGATGAAAAATGGTTACTCAGTTTTAATTTTTTATTATTTTCTTACTTTATCATGGGTAGATACATTCTAAAACAAGCTGGATAAAAGGTGAGTTAACTTCATTTATGCAGGACAAAATCCCTATCAACAGGAGCTCTCTCTTGCTGTGATTACTCTTGACTGAAAAAGAGTAAACCATAGCATTTAAATTAGATCTAACTCATGAAAACAAAGTGCCCGTCATGCCAACAAACTCACCTATCTTCTCAGATTCCTCAGGGAGATAGCTCTGAGGATCATTTATTTTGTTCTAGTTGTGGCGCACCTATCACGTCTCCAGTGTATGATGCAAATTTCCACGGTATTGATCCTGGCGAGCTCATAATGAGGGGAATAGAAAGTGTCTCAGTAAATCCTGGTGAATGGGATCCTCTTGAGGTTGATGATTTATCTGCTACTTTAGGGGAGCGTTACGAGGCTCGTAGCTTGATAGGAAAGGGGGGCATGGGTGCGGTTTACTTAGTGTGGGATAAGCAGCTCTCTCGCTTTGTAGCAATGAAGATTCTGCCCCTTGAGCTACTAGAGCTTGAGGAAGCTATAGTTAGGTTTGAACGCGAGGCACGGGCGATGGCTTCCCTAGATCACCCTAGTATTCTTAAGATTTTTGATTACGGACAGACTGCCGATGGATT
>CAKZMG010000326.1 GCA_937128235.1 uncultured Verrucomicrobiales bacterium | reverse complement strand
CTGCTCATGGGTGTCTTGCGGAGAATTTCTAGGATACGAGCTTCGTCTAGTGCTCGCTTGTTTTGGTCTGATGGGAAAAATCCTGGGATCAGGGTGTTCACGCGGATGTCATTGTCTGCCCACTCGCGGGCAAAGTTCTTGGTGAGGTTATGAAGTGCGGCCTTAGATGCGGAGTAGGCAAAGGAATTTGAAACTGGAGTCAGCCCAGCAATGGAACCCAAGTTAATGATGGATGCTGGCACGCTGTGCTCTAGGAAATATTGTCCAAACACCTGGCACGCCTGAAACGTAGAGGTAAGGTTTATGTCCAGGATGGTCTGGAAATCTTCGGTTGGTATTTCTAATACCGGCTTAGTAGTATTCACCCCTGCTCCGTTGATAAGGATGTCCACTTTTCCAGAGCGCTCAATCACGATGTCTAGCAGCGCGTAGAGCGAGCCCTTCTGCATCAGATCTGTAGCCACAAAGTAGGCCTTCTCCCCTGCTCCGCAATCATCGGATGACGCGTGGATCATGTCCAGTCTGTCTTGAGCTTTGTCTTCATTTCTGCCCGCCAGCACCACTTCCACACCAGCCTTCGCCAGCCCCAATGCCATGTGCGAGCACAGCTCACCAGTGCCACCAATCACGACAGCCACTTTTCCTTCTAGATCATAAAGAGTATCAATATAGCTCATGGATAAATCATCGCGTTTGAGCATAATTAGTCAAGTAAGGATGATTTACGAACACACTTTTCAGCCCTACAAATAAAGGTCTGAAACCTTACCTGTGTAGTTGATCGTGGTAAGTGTGAACTCGCCTTCAGTATTTTTATGCCCGGGTGTCCAGCCTTCTGCCCTGCGGAAAATGGAGACTTCTGGACGCTTCGGATTCTGACTAATAATTACATATTCTTCGAGTGATTCTATTGCTTGATAAATCAATAATTTCTCAATCCTATCTCGCTTCTCATCCGCTGAGAGAACTTCTATGATCAGTTTAGGATTATTAAGGTAGTGCGTGGCGTTATCATTGGGATCACAGCCTACCACGATGTCTGGATAGTAAAATGCCTCATTATTTAAAATGTTCACAAACACTTTCATGTCAGACTTGTAAACCTCACAGGGACCACCCCTAGTGTGACGGAGTAGATCAGCAGCTAAATTTAGTGACACCCTTTCATGGTTCTTACTCGCGCCTGCCATCGCATAGACCTGCCCAGCCACATACTCGTGGCGAACTTCTGAGACCTTTTCGCCATCAAGATACTCTTCTATCGAAATAGGATCTGGATAATGCATTGCTGAGCTTCCATTCATAGTGATACACTAACATAACACATTACTAACTCAACCACATTTCTTTCTGGCTAAAATATATCCCTCACTTAGCATCCCAGTATGAAAGAAAAAGCACTAGCATTACTAAAGGAACTCACAGACGCGCACAGCGTGCCAGGGTATGAAGATGAAGTGAGAGCCATCTTCGCAGATGAGCTAGAAAATGTAGGAGGCTCACTGGGCTCAGACCGCCAAGGCAGTGTTTACTTTGAGCGTGGGCTGGGAGAAAATAGTGGTCCGCGTGTGATGATAGCTGGACACATGGATGAGGTGGGATTCCGCATCCAGCACATCCGCCCAGATGGCTACCTGAAATTCGTCCCTGTAGGTGGCTGGTGGCCGCATACCTTACTCGCTCAGAGAGTAGAAATTCTTACTAAAAATGGCGATAAAGTCTTAGGTGTGATCTCTAGCACACCACCCCATTTTCTCTCAGAGGATAAACGCAGCAGAGTGATGCCGCTCAGTGAACTATTCATAGACATCGGTGCTACGAGTGCAGCGGAAGCGCAGGATGAGTTCGGTATCGCGCTAGGTGATCCCGTGGCACCTGCCACTAGCTTTACTCCCATGACCAAGGATGGACTCTACATGGCGAAGGCATTCGATAACCGCGTGGGAATGGCATGTGCAATCCAAGCAGCGCAGATTTTAGTAAGAGAAGAGGGGCACCCTAACACGCTTATCTCAGCCGGCACGGTGCAGGAGGAAGTAGGTCTCCGTGGCGCGCGCTCACTCGCAAATGTAGTGAAACCAGATGTGGCGATCATTTTAGAAGGACCACCAGCTGATGATACCCCGGGATTTAGCCCATCAGAAAGCCAGGGCAAACTAGGAGGAGGCGTCCAGATCCGTCTCCATGATCCGAGCGCGATCATGAACCCTAGACTGGCAGACCTCGCCATAGAAACGGCTAAAAAAGAAGGCATCAACCATCAGGTCACTGTGCGGAGCAGCGGCGGGACAGATGCTGGCGGATTCAGCATGTCTCGCGAAGGCGTGCCCTGCGTCGTGCTCGGTGTTCCGTCACGCTACATTCACTCGCATAATGCGATCATCGACATAGAAGATTACCTCTGCATGGTGAAGCTAGCAGTGGCTCTAGTAAAACGGCTCGACCAAGAAAAAGTAGATGAGCTAGTGGAGTATCTTTAATCCAGCATTGCGCATATTTTGATTCATTAACGATAAATCTGCGAAGTCATAGATCATCATAAAGCTTAGTTTTTAGGCATCGATAGAGCAAAACAAGTGGCTCTATCATTAACTAGAAACCAATTATTTTATGACTAAACTATCTACTTACGCACTCGCAACATTAGCCGCCATGCCACTTACCACTACCGCTCTTGCTGGCGATATGGTAATCATCCCACAAGGTTCTGTAACTGATGCGGGGCGTTCACTTAAGAGCGCTATACCATCCATTACTAATCCTACTCTACATGAGCTAGCTGTTCCTCAGACTCGCATGCACGCAATGGTCATCAACCACCAAACACCCGATCAAGTGAAAGCTGGTGGTAATCTTGTGACAGTAGGTGGTGATGTAAACATCGTCGCATTGCAGCTAGAGTATGCGCTCAATGACCGCTTATCTATCATCGCATCTAAGGACGGATATATTGATTTCAACCCATCCACCGCTAGTCCATTCACAGACCAAACAGGATATGCTAACATAGCGGCAGGTCTCAAGTATGCATTCATTTACGATGAGGCAAATGACTTCGCTGCCAGTGTTGCACTCCAGCTAGAGCTCCCTACGGGTAACCGAGATGTATTCCAAGGCAGAGGTGATGGCAATGTGCTACTCACATTTTCTGCACTAAAGCTCATGGGCAACTGGCAGTTTTCAGGAGCTACAGGCATCAATGTTCCATTTGATTCAGATGAAGAAGCACTCACCGGATTCGCCAGTGCACATGTGAGCTACCAACTCACTGAGAGATTCACCCCTATCTTTGAGATCAATTTCTACCACACATTCAATGCCGGCGAAAGGGGCTCTGTGCCTACGGACTTCGAGGGCGGTGGATTCTTCAACTTTGGCTCTCCAAACGGTGAAGTGAATGAAAACATCGTAACGGCAGCACTCGGTGCCCGATACAAGATCAATGAATCACTCTCACTCGGTGCGGCGTATGAAGTGCCACTTACTGAAGAAGAAGAGAACTTTATGGACTCAAGAATCACTCTTGATTTCGTGTATAAATTCTAATCTATATTTTCCATTTAGGATTTGTCTAGGAAGACGGCGGTTTACTTTACCGCCGTCTTTTTTGGCGCTATCTTTAGCAGAATAAAATACATCGTGAACGCGATCGCTTGGAGAGTAAGCAAGTAGTAGGGATAGGGTCCCATGTAATCAAACATTGTATCAAAGTCTGGCTTGCCGCTGAGGAATCCATAGTTCTGATTGATGAGGAAATTTATCCCCATCACAGATACCATATAGACCCAGCTCCAGATCAGGATGCGCAGAAACGCACCCTTTCGCGGCACTATGCCCAGTCCCCATACTAGGGTGACGGCAGCGATGGGGACACCGCTGTGCTGGAGGAAAAAATTGTAGTATTCTAGCGTGTTCCAGTCGTATGACAACGTTGGAGTTAGCAGTCCTTGAGTTGTGCCAGCTAGACCCCAGAGATAGGCTACTTCTGCAAGCTTGTAGTTTTTTGTGAACAGAGCCAATGCTGCCACTACGGAAACCACATCGCATAGATAGAGAGGTAATGCAGAATTCCAGAAAACCCTCCAACCAGTTTCACCAGTCCCAAAGCGCATAAACGTTAGCGGTGGATCCATTAAGACCGCAAAGATGAGCAAGCTACCTAAGGTGTATCGCACTCGCTTCTTCAGAGTTTCAGAAGCCTCAGATCTCATCAAGCGCACCATCAACCATCCGCCTATCACAGTCAGCGCAAGTGCAGTGATGTGAGAGATTCCGTAGTGGTGGAAGTTTGCAATAATCATTTCTGTTAGATTTTGTTAGAGCGCTTCTTCTATAAATTTAAATCGGCTATCGAACTTCCCTCGATTGTATTTTTTGCAGCAAGAATAGCAAGCTGAGTCACCTCGCATCCGCTTGACTCGATCAATAACCTCCAAACAAGCGGGACAGGTATAACGCCATTTCCTCCGCTGCTTTCGGCTCGGCAAGGGCAAGCTATGAGTGGCTGACTCCCCTGGTATTCCTAGATCCACGCAGGCTTGCTTCCACTCCTCACCATGGGCAGAAATTTTCCTACCGTAGCGATGATGCGCAAGCAGATGCGCCAACTCATGCAGCAACGTCTGCTGGACATGTACCAGCGGATCATCTCCTAGGTGGAGTAGCTTTGGATTCAGCTCCACCTTGGCGAGATTCAGGAAGGCTCGCCCCGCGGTAGAGCGCATCCGCTTATTCCACACGATGTTTACTGAGCTAGCGTACTCATCTCCTGCATGTTGGCGTAAAAGAGAAATGGCATCGTCAACTATTGTGACGATGCCATGATAAATTTTCTCCTTTTCCATGAGGAAGTTTCTGGGAATTTGCTACACGCTATTGAGTATTACCCGCTTTCACCATTTTTGCTTCAATAGTGAGCGCGATCAAGTCATTCAAAATCGCCATTCCCTCACGCTTAACTGGATCCATTCTGCTCGGCCACTCCGGAGTAATGTCTAGGTCCTCTTCCTTATTCTCTGCCTTCAGCATGTAAGATTCATCTTCTTTGCTAGGGTCAAAAACTGGAAGCTTTTCCTTCTTAAGGTCTCTGCGCTTCAGGCTATAAAATGTGTAGCGCTTCTTGTCTGTCTCTTCTATTGATTTAAAGCGTACCACTCTATCTTTATTGCGCTCCTTGAGGCGAGTATCAGCATCAGTGATATCCTTCAGACGTTTCACTCTATTCAGACTCACCTCGTTTTTCTCGATGCGCTCTTTCATTCTGTTCACATCTTCCGCTAAATAAATAAAGTCCTTAGCTGACTTCACTCTCGCTAGACTCTTGCCCTTGAGAGCATTGATGTAGAGCTTCGATCTGTCCTTAGGGTCAAATCCAGGTGCCTTCTTGATCACATCATAAGGCAACGGATACTCCATGTATTTTTCACCTATCTCGATGGCATCCAGCATGTTCGGCAGCACGATGTCTGACTCCACTCCTTTGTTCTGAGTGGATGATCCCGCTACGCGATAGAACTTTCTGATCGTAGGCTTAAGATAGCCCGCTCTCTCTCTGCCTTTCGCATTAAATGGTAGCATCCGAGATATATCCATGATCTGCTGCACAGTTCCCTTTCCGTATGTAGAGCTGGTGCCCACGATCACTGCGCGATTGTAATCTTGCAGAGCACCCGCTAGAATTTCACTCGCTGAAGCGGAGGTAGAATCGATAAGACACACCATTGGCCCAGTGTAAATAGGCTTATCATAGGCAGTCTGCAGTGTGATCCTGCCTTGGAAATCTCTCTCCTGCACCACTGGCCCACGGCCTGTAAAGAACCCTGTCATCTTTCTCACTTCGTCCAGTGAGCCACCACCATTTCCGCGGAGGTCAAACACAAGCCCATCGATGTTTTCCTTCTTCATTCTGAGCAGAATACTCTTCACATGCTCAGAGCATTTGTTTCCACCAGTCTGGAAATTAATATAAAATGCTGGCAGTTTTAAATACCCGATACGGCGTACTGTTCCATCAGCATTCTTAGACTCAATGATCTCACCAGCAGCGAAATCTTCCTTCATCTCAACCGATCCACGCTTGATCACAATGACCTTAGTCTCGCCATCTTTAGACTCTATTTTCAATCCCACGGATGAACCAACTGGCCCTCGGATCAGCTCCACCACCTTATCAATTCTCATGAACATGATGTCCACCATCTTGCCGTTGTTTAAATGATCCACACCCACAATCCTGTCATTTAGGGCTAGGTCTCCACCTTTATTTGCTGGTCCATTCACCACTATTCCAGTGATTTTAGTAGCGCCATCATCCTCTCCTTGGAGCAGTGCGCCTATTCCTACAAATTCATTATCCATTCCCGCTTTGAACGGTCCATACTCACTTGCTGTTAGATAGTCAGTATGTGGTCCATAAGCTTTCGCAGCTGCGCTCAGAACATAGTCCGCGATGCTCTCATCATTCTCGTCCAAATCATACTGAAGCATCCGCTTGTATTTTAGACCAATAACTTCCTTCACCGGCTTAGCATCCTTCAGCGGGTTTTCCTTCCCCTGCTCTGCTGCAAGCCTAGCGATGTTGTCCCGGCGGAGCGTTTCAGAAAGAACCGCTTCTTCTACTAGTTTTTCCCAAAGCACTCTCTGCGCTTCTTCATCAGCCGCCCAGCCAAGCTTCTTTCTAGAGCGCTCTACTGTGCGATCACTATCGAAAGTAAACTCTGATTCTTTAAGAAATTTTTGCGCATACGCGATCTTTTCCTTCACGCGCTTGATATAGAGATCATGCACATCATGAGCCGCCTCATTACTTCTCTTTATGAGCAGTCGTTTATGCAGATCCGTGCCATACTTCTCCTTCATCGCATTCACATCTTTCTGTGTAAAATACACTTTCCCTGGATCCAGCTCCTTCATCAAAAGATCAAAAATTCTTGGCCCTAACACATCATCCTTAAGCTTCTCATAATGGCGATTCATCAGCATCTTAGCCATCACTCTACCCACTTCGTCATAGTCCACATTGTTTTCAGGAGCTTGCGCGCACGCCGCTCCAGAAAATGTCAGTCCCAGGAGGGCACCCGTCAGAGATTTTTTAATATTCATAGTTTTAAATGATTTGATACACCGATGATTATCATCAATGCGTAGTTTATTTACAGGGAATACTCGCTTAGCTAAATAGTTTTGTCGAACATTACTTCCCAGATTTTGCTCTCAATAAGCGTCTCTCAGCAGTCAAAATGTCTTAAATCAACCAGAGACAAGCTTTCTAAGGCATTCCAGGGATCGATCCATAGCCCACGAAGGTGGATTTAGAAGTTTTCCGAGGTAATCTAAAATCATAAATTCCATAGCCATCTCCCTTTTTCCCTCTGTAGCTGCGTCCCTTACTGGCACATGCCATGATGCGCCTGCCATCCTTCTCCTTACCTAAATAAATCCCCACGTGAGAAATCTTCACTTTCCGCCCATCTGTAAGCGTATAGGTGCCAGACCAGAACAGCAGATCCCCCACTCTCAAATGCTTAAAGGCAGGATCATCAAACGAGTCCACCGTCTTCCCTACCAAATGAATCTTAGCATTATTCCTGATCCAGACATACTGCTGAGCAGAAGTTCTAGGCGGTTTGTAGCCACAGCGTTTCATCACATAAGACATCGCTCCAGAGCAGTCAAATCCCCCACTCTTAGGATCAGCTCCGCCAAATTTATAAGGCAAATGCTTATATTCCTCCACCACCTTCCTCGCCTGAGCTACCAAGATCTGCCGCTTGCCCAGCACCAATGGAGAAGCTCCCAACGGAGAAGTCAAAAAACTCACCGAAGTCTTCGCCACACAACAACTCAGAAGCAGACACACTCCCACCAATTTCACCATCGAAAAACACCGTTTCATATCTACCTCTCTCACTCCCTCATCACGGTTAATCCTCTGGAGTCACCCCCACGATGATATTAAACTCCGCAGTCAATTCACCCACCTTAGATCCCACAAGTGGCTCAAAATTCACAATCAAAGCACCCATCTGATCCCCCGCTCTCCTTAGCAGACCATCACGTTTATTTCTCTCCTCGCCCTGCACATACAGCTGCGTAGTGAGAAGATGTTTCCCCTTATGGCTCACCTTCACATGGATATGCGGAGTCCGCCC
>CAKZMG010000325.1 GCA_937128235.1 uncultured Verrucomicrobiales bacterium | reverse complement strand
GGGCAGAGACAGGATGTCTCTGGCACATTGGGTTGGGCTTACGACCGAGACGGTCGTGCCACTGGGAGGCTTGGGTTAAGGTGTTTTTTGACCGCTGATTACGCTGAATACCGCAAATTTTTTCTTGGGTTGTGTTTCATTGTGGTGGAAATGACTGCATGCTAAATGATAGATGTTAAATGTTAAGGGTTGGTGATTTTTTTTACCACGAATCTGCAGGTATGTAGTTATTCAAGATTTTTCTTCATAAATTTTTTGATAGAGGGTGATTTTACGTTAGTTTAGTTGCATCCCCCGTCTCCCCGGGGGGACGGAAGGGGCGAAGTCCCCGTGAGGGGATTTAGGGGCGAACTTCTGGGGTCAAGCTGCCTCAGCTTGGTCGGGTTTGGGGTGACAACCCCATGTCGAGCACTGAGTTTTGTAGAGTTCTAGTCTTTTGTTTAGTTCAGATAACTCCTCTTTGAGCGTCCCTTTGAGACCCATTTCAATTCTCTTCACCTTGCTTATACTTGCGAGGAGTTTGTTGTATTTGATGTCTCGTGATTTACTGCTTTCTAGGGCTTCTGGGCGGTTTCCCATGAGCAGGTGCCATATTTGTGCGCTTAGCTTACGTGCCACAGCGACTACTGCTATGTTACGATTTCCTTTACGTGCAAATAGTTTCCATCCCCATTTACCTATTGGGCTGGTTCGGCTCATCCGCAAGATGGCTTGAGCTCCTTGGATCAATAGGCTTCTCATATCTCTTCGGCCTCGCTTGCCTGCGCCTATTTTGATGTGTTTGCCTTTGCCGCTTTGCTTGATGCCTGGATTGAGTCCGAGGTAGGCCGCTAGTTTTTTAGGATTTGTAAACCGACGGATGTCTCCAATGATAGCAATGAGTGCGAAGGCATTGATCTGTCCAATTCCGATGAGACTCATGAGAGCTAGCATTTTAGGCTCTTTGAGAACCTCCTTCGTGATGATGCCTTGAAGCATTTTTCTTCTCTGCTGGTGCTGCTGGATTTGTTGGAAATGATCATCTAACAGGGTGTGCTGAAGTTCGCTCCAGTCCCTCTGTTTTTTGACCCATTCTACTGTAGTTTCTAAATGTGGCTGTCGTTTCTGTAGTCTAATACCGTATTGGTTTAAGTAGCCTTTGATCGCATTGGAGGATTGCACATGTGCGGTTACTGAGCGCTGGTAGAGGTGGAGTAGCTCGCGACGTTCGAGCGTGATTCTATCAGGCACCCAGACAGCTGGAGCTTTAGTCCCTAGGTAGACACTGATGATCCTGAGTGAGGCTATTTTGTCATTGTCAGCATAGGTCTTTGCATGTTTTCCAATATGAGCACTTTCTAACACACAAGCTCTTAGCCCTTGATCTGTTAGACGGCGATAGACTTCAAAACTATTACTCCCAGCCTCCATGAGGAAGAGGTCTTTATGGCTAAAGTTTTCACTAGCCCAGGTGATGAGTTTCTCCAAGCTGATGTCTCCTTTGGTGCTGAGATGTTTTAAATCATAAACTGTAGACCCAGAGCCGACAGCAGCGGTAAAGGTATCGGGGTGACAATCTATCCCGATAATTTTTCCATCCTTGGGCGGTGGAGGAGCGTAGTATTTTTCAGCATGCTTGAGGAGTTCTTTTGTTTCAAGATCCTCCGTATTTGGTGATGATTTAGTTACTTTTTTCATGGTTATTTTTGTGGTTACACCTAAAATAATGGCAACTGGCACGGGTGCTAAAGCTATCTGTCTAGTGAGCGGAAGGTTGCAGTCAGGTATTCGGGCTCTAAGCCCATGAACGTGCTTTCCGCTGTGGTTCAGTCACGAATATGGGGAAGTGATCCCATGCAGATTCTCGAACCATTTAGACCTTCAGCACCCTGCACATGCCGCTAAGCACATTCAGGTTTCTAGAGAGAACACTAACATAGATAGCGAGCAGACTCCCGTGCCAGTTGTTGAATAACTTCATACCGTCACTAATTTTCACGAATGTGGTGGACGATGAAACCTTGAGTTGAGTGCTTAGGTTGATGGTATCGGTCTTATGTGTCTTGTGGGACTTATATTTTTTGTATGATGGTTGTGTGACTGGGTTGATGGATTTTCTGTTTTCCCTTTGCTATGCAGGGAGTGACTTAGCATTTCTCTTATTACCCGCCATCATTCTGCTACAAAAGACTTTCCTATGCTCGATGACTAAGATATTTAGAATCACATGCGGAAGAAAGGAAATGAACATTTAGCTAGAGAAAATAAGCACACTCGTGGCAGAGAAATGAAAGGCGGTGGCGGACTGGCGAAAGGTGAAGAGGCTCTGGCGACTATCCTCGGCGGGAAAGAAAATCCATTCGTGCTCGTGCTAGACTGCGTCACTGATCCGCATAATCTAGGTGCCGTCTTGAGAACTGCTAACGGTGCAGGTGTAGATGCCGTGATCGCACCTAAGGATAAATCTGTCGGCCTAACAGAAACTGTGCAGCGTGTAGCAGTAGGTGCCGCAGAGACCACCCCATTCGTGCGGGTCACTAACCTCTCGCGCACTATGAAAAAGCTCCAAAAAGACTATGGTATCTGGCTCATTGGCACCAGTGATAAGGCTACTCAGACACTTTACCAGACTGATCTGAAAGGTCCACTCGGCATTGTGATGGGTGCGGAAGGTCCAGGACTGCGCAGGCTCACTGAAGAAAACTGTGATATTCTCATCAGCCTCCCGATGGCAGGAAAAGTGGACTGTCTGAATGTGAGCGTAGCCACTGGAGTCTGCCTCTACGAGTCTGTGAGACAACGAACATAAATAAAGTCATGAGTGCAGAAATCATCTTAGCTTCAACTTCACCGAGACGGAAAGAACTTCTCTCCACCTTGGTTGAAAATTTCCAAGTGATCCCCTCACCTGGAGAGGAAATCCACTGCCATGAAACTCCGCTCCCAGAGCTATGCTGCATGAACGCGCAGTCAAAGGCATCCGCTGTTGCTGGGAGACCGGAGCATCAGGAGCGCATCGTGATTGGGGCGGATACTTTGGTTTACGTAGATGAGACTCCGCTCGGAAAACCGCGAGATCGGCAGGAAGCCATCAGCACGCTGAAAAAACTCTCTGGACGCACGCACCAAGTCTGCACTGGCGTCTGCATTATTCATGATGACCATGTCACGACTTTCTATGAGATCACAGAGGTAAGGTTTAAGGAGCTCACAGATGAAACCGTAGAAGGCTATCTGGAAAAAGTAGATGTCATGGACAAGGCGGGCAGCTACGCGGTGCAAGAACACGGTGAAATGATCGTCCAAGAAGTCACGGGTAGCTACTCAAATGTGGTAGGATTTCCACTCACATCAGTGCGTGAAAAGCTAGTAGAGCTCGGTGTAAAGTGCCTCCCAGAAAAACAACGAGTCGCTAAAGATCACCGCTACCCCGTCCTCTTTAATCCGAATGCAAGAAGTACTAGAGGACGGCGCGCGCTGAGATTTCTCATGGCAAATGCGAGTGACTTCGTGCTCTACGCTACACGCGATATCGATGATGCGCGCGAGCTCGCGGCGAAATTCGCAGCAGATGGCGAGCCCATCGTTCTGGCAGCTGGCGGTGACGGTACACTAAACGCCATCATCATGGGGTTGATCGGGTCTGATACGGCGCTCGGAGTGCTACCTACTGGCACCATGAATGTCTTTGCCAGAGAAATGGGCATTCCCGTTCCTACTATTCAGAGATCGAATTTAAACCTAGCTCTAAAAGTCATCAAGGAAGGGCACATCACACAGGTGGATTTATTTCATGCCAATGGTCAGCCCTTCATCCAGATGGCAGGCGTTGGTTTTGATGCTCAAGTGATAGAAGATACTACGCTAGAATCTAAGAAACTGTTAGGCCCACTCGCCTATCTCATGAGCGCGGTAAAACTGCTCGGTGACAACCCACCAAAAATGACTCTTGTCTGCAGTGATGGCAGAGAAATAGAAGGTGTAGCTGTGCTCGCAGGAAATGGAGAACTCTACGGTGGACAGGTGAGGCTCTTCCCCAAGGCAGACAATAACGACGGTCTGTTAGATATTTTAGTATTCAAGGAAGCGGGCTACAAATTCGTAGTCGATAGCTTAAAAGGCATGGCAGGTGTGCTGGATCTGGTAAAATCTTCCGTAGAATATGTCCAGGCAGCTGAGTTTAAAGTAGTGGCAGACCGCGATGTACCCATCGAGGTAGATGGAGAGTATCTTGGCAGGCACACAGAGGTAAGTTTTTCTAGCACGGGCTCCAAACTAAAAGTCCTAGCTCCGAGAGAACCCATCGGTGGGTTCAGTAAGGTATGGAAAAACTGGGTGCAAAACATCCCAAGAAAAATCGCGGGAGAGTAACTTAAGGGAACTTCTGAGAACCTTAAGAAACAATCTCTGTTCCTATTCCTGACTTGGTGAAAATTTCTAACAAGAGCGAGTGCGGCATTCTGCCATCAATAAAGTGCACCTTTCTGACACCGTGATCAAGTGCATCTAATGCGGAGTTCACCTTTGGTAGCATTCCACCAGAAACGATCCCCTGCTCGATGAGTTCATCTGCCAGATCTGGATTAATAGAAGGGATAATGCTGGTTGTATCTTCTGGATCTCGCATCACGCCGGGGACATCTGAGAGGTAGATTAGCTTGGTGGCTTTGAGCTCCTTAGCGAGTGCCGCTGCCGCTAGGTCTGCATTGACATTGAGCTTCTTGTCGGTGCCAAACTCTGACGCGAGCGGTGAAATAACCGGCACCATCTCAGCATCATATGCTTCCTTCATTTTCTCCATATTGCAGCTCACTACCTGCCCCACTCTGCCGATATCTACTTCTTCCCCCTGCTCATTTTTAGACTTAATCCTCTCACCGATGAAGACCTCGTTACCAGGGAAACCAACTGCCTTGCCGCCAAACTCCCTAATCATTGTTACCAATCCAGGATTGATGGTTCCAGAGAGAGTTTTTTCCACAATGTCTATCGCCTCAGGTGAGGTGACACGGAAGCCACCGATGAATTTCGCCTCAAGTCCAGACTCTTTCATCGCAGCAGAGATCGCTTTTCCCCCACCGTGAACGACTATGGGATTGATGCCTGCTACCTCTAGGAAAACGATGTCTCGCATGACCTGTCTCACCAGCTCGGGATCATCCATCGCAGAGCCTCCCATTTTGATAAGAAATGTCTTCCCTCTGAATGACTGAAGATATGGCAGAGCTTCTACAAGTGTGGCTGCCTTGCTGATGGTTTGGTCTATATCGAGTGACATTTTATTGGTCTGCTTTGTGTTTGGGTTGAGCCTTCTGTTGCTTCTTTTTCTGTCGTTTCTCACGCCGTCTCTGCTTGCGGAGCTTCTTGCGGTCACGTGCGGATAATTTAGCTGCTGTTAGGTCCTTCGTTGCGAAAGTTTCCTGTTTATAAAGTGATGAGAGGTCACCAAGATCGTGCTGATTTTCAATAAGCTCATGGATGAAGTTCGCCCTTCTCTTAAGAAATGGAAACACGATCATGCAAACCAAAATAGCGAACATCAAATACAAGTATGGCGAATAATAGACAGTCTCCATACTCAACCTCCTGCAACCTAGAAAAACGCCCGCTCCTATAGCTAATGACCAGAGCCAAAAACTGAAGACAGATTTACGAACTGGCAGTGTTAAAAGAAACGCAACAACTATAGCAAGTGCAAGCTCAGCCCACCACCAAATACGGCGGTAATTCACCGTATCCTGATACACTGGCGTGAGTGTTAGCTGAGTGAGTTGCTTCACAGGAGACTCTATTGCGCGGTAATCATCCGCCTTTACTCCGGAGGCTGTTAGAACTGCATTTTCACTACCAACTGGCGCTTTTTTAACAGAGGTAATGTTTGCCGATATAATATGCGGCTCGACAAGCGCTGGATTCTCTGTGGGACTGAAGTATCCAAAATCATCAATCGGAATCACATTGCCTGTATCACCCAGTGAAATGAACTTTCCAGTGGTCACCTGGATCTCTTCTGGGCTTAAATTTAAATGATGCATCCTCTCTAACAGAAGTGAAGAAAGAATGACCCGCTCACCCCACACAGCAAGCAGTGGAATGTTCACAGTCTCTGGCTCACTCTCTAGCTGAGAAAACCCAACTTTGCAGTTGTTAGGGATTTTCAGAGTGGGTGCTAGGCTTAAATTATTGACTCTAGGAAGTGTTCTCGTATTCCCCATTACATCCTCTAACGCCACTGAAGAATCTAACAGATACTGTGGAATCTCACGCGCATCAGCCGTTCTTCTAAGGGGGGTGGATAAAATACAGCTTTCTAACAGTTCAAGCTGAGAGTTCAGCGTATTATTCTCAACATCAGGCAAATCTGGCCAATGCAAATGGGTTCCTAAAAAAAGATGCTTGGTCTCTAAACGAACCAAATTTTTCACCGTGACAGCCAGGTCAGTGGGATCATAAATACCATACGCGTTTGTCCCATCTGGATCATCATCGATGCTACATACCAGATAACGCGGAGGCACAGATACTACGCCACCTTTCTGGCTCAGAATTTCTCGGTCGGAGAGAATCGTCGTCTCATTCGGAACAACCAACGCGTCCCATTGCGCTAGTGATTTCCCCTGCACAAGCGGAACATACTGCTGCACTCTAGGAAGTAGAAAATACCCCAATAACGCCACCATCATGAAGATGATAAATAAAGTCTTTCTATTCTGGCGGTCAGGATTCACGGGGATCAATCAATGTTTAAACTTGGCTATCTACCAAGTCCAGAACTGGTAAAATAGGCTCTGCATAGTCGGTCCCTGTTACTAATTCACGGAGCAGATTGGCAGCTGTTGGGATGTGTTGGTCGAACCATTCCTCGTTCTTGTTAGAGACTAAATTTCCATACGCACCGAGCGCCTGCATCAGCCTCTGGATAGAACACATCGTTAGTATATCGTCCAGCGGGCGCTCCTCAGTAACGTCCTCCCAGAGATCTAACAATTTTTCTCGCTCCTCTGCAGGGTGATTCATGTAAGGATCATAAATGAGTGACGCTAAGTCATACTCCTGCCTTCCACGGCGCATCCCTTGGAAGTCGATCAAAAATGCCTTCCCATCATTCACAATGATGTTCTGCGACTGAAAATCTCGATGCACTAAATGCCGAGAAGACGCTCCCAGAGCCTCTGCCATGTGCCTCAGCACGGGATGATCTCGAAATCCCTGCGTCTCTTTCCGTGATAACCCAAGGTAACTCTCAGCCAAATGATCATAGAAATAGTCCTGCTCCCAGACATACATTTCAGGATCAAACGGAGGCTGAAATTCTAGATCCTTCGGAGGTCGGGTGTAGAAAAGTTTATCTAACTGCTGAAAGCTTGAGCGGTAAACTGGCTCGCGCTTCTCCCACGGCTCGTCACGCATAGAGAGTAGATCTTGGTCACCTAAGTCTTCCACTAGCGCACAGCATCTACCAACGTTATCATACAGCACATGGGGAACATTCAGCTTCGCATTTGTTAGAAATTCCGCTACTGGCAAATAGTTCGCATTATCCGCTCTCTCCATCGTGTAATGAATACCGATGTAGGTAGGAAACCCATCTGGCTTAAGCCGGATGATCGTGCGACCAGACGCGCCCTTCGTGATCGGCTCCAGAACCACAGAATGTGTGGGAGCGAGATCTAAGTGTGCGCGGATTGCGGTGAGTAAAGTATTTGCTGGCATGTTAAAATTTCTATTCTGTTAGAGGTCTTTTCCGGTGTGAACTCCGCTGGCTTCGTGACGAACAATGCAATCTGTTAGATCTGTATTATCTGCCACCTTGGCATTGGGCCAGATGATGGTATTCTTTAGTTTTACGTTCTTGCCGATCCTTGCGTTATCGCCAATTACACAGCTTTCTACACAAATCTCAGCACTCGGGTCAATCATTGCTTTTTCATGGATCGGCTGACACTCAGAGCGAAGCAGCTCATGAGCATCAAAGTAGGAACTGCGTGAGCCCAAATCAAACCAACTAGCAGAATCAGAAACGTAAGCTCCTAGTTTATCCTGAGCGATCAGTTCCAGAAACGCTGGCACAATCGAAATTTTCTCACCCACAGGAATAAGCTCTAAAATCTCTGGACTCACACAATAAATCCCCGTGAACTGATGCGTCCCAGGGTGCACTCCCCGCGCATTTCGCATATCCACTATTCTGCCATTCTCCACCGCCACATTACAGTTCGGACCAGTAGGGAAAAGTGCTAACGTAGCCACATCTCCAGAGCTAATATGAGCCTTCATCAGAGCACCTAAATCCAGATCAGTGAGAATATCTCCATTATAAACGAGCACAGAATCTCCTCCGATAAACGGCTCTATATTCTTGATCCCACCACCAGTCTCTAACAGATCCTCCTCATAGAAAAACTCGATACTCGCACCATTAAATTTTCCCTCAGGGTAACACCGTCCCCAAGCCTCTGGCAGATGATGCGTATTAATCGCAAACTCAGTGATTCCCGCAGCCATACAATGCCGCATTCCATAATTTACCATCGGCTCATGATAGAGCGGCACCAGCGGTTTAGGTAGCGAGTCTGTAAGAGGCTTCAACCTCGTCCCCAGCCCCGCCCCCAAGATGAACGCTTTATGTATTTTCTGCTTCACGGCAAACTACTTAGACCAGTTAGTGTGTGAGGTAAAGAGTATATCAATCCTTCATTTTTATTTGGCTCTCCACCAGTTTTTCGGCTTATTTGTCTCTAACTTTATTTGTCTCTAACCTCATCATTGTTTGTGGATTTTTCGCAGTTTTAAACGGTGAATTTATCTTAATGGTGGCTGGTTCCATCATGATTTCACTCTATTTCCCCGCTTTCATATCATCATAAGAATGAGAACCAGAGTGCCTTCTTACAGCACATTATGTAAAAAATCTGAAAATAGTTAGTTTACATTAATCATTTAAATGCTAGAATACTAGCAATGAACGCTCAAACTATAACCAAGTCAGTTGCTGCAAGTGCATCAATCCTCGCTCTAGCTATTATTCCATCATGTGCACCAATGGATCCAGGCTATGCTGCATATAAGAAGCAACAGCAAGCACAAGCTGCTGCTGCCGCAAACCCTTATGGAGTCCCAGCCGCTGGCACAGCCAACAACCCATACGCTGTACCTGGCGCTAACGGAGAAACTGCTGCTCCTTACCAGCCCATTCCCGGAGTGCCAAATACACCACCAGTTGTAGAAAACGTACCTCAGCCATCTCAGCCATACACGCCGCTCCCAGCTGAGCCGTCTGGTGCAGCCTCTACGCATACCGTAGTAAAAGGTGACACCATCTGGGGACTCACTAGAAAATACGGCATCACAGGAGACGCTCTACGCGAAGCGAACAACCTCACCACAGACGTCATCTGGGTAGGTCAACGCCTCATCATCCCTGCGAGATAAATCTACCACCAATCAAAAGTAACCATTTTCTTAAAGGTGATAACGAACCTGTTTCATGACAGCACCGTTATCACCTTTTTTATTTAAAAGACACTCGCACACTCGCCATTATGAAAAACATCATCACAGCTATCCTCTGCACACTCCTCACATCCGCATCCCTCATAGCAGATGATAAAAAAATGTTAGAATGCGAGGCAAAACTCTTCACCGTGAGAGAGCCTGCTGAATTTGACTCCACACTCGCACTCGCTACCAAACTCGGTATCCACAAACAAGTCATCCTAGAAGCCACATTCCTCTACTACGTAGATACGGAAAATTATAAAGGCATCGCATCCATCCACACTAAGTTTCAAGAGCACCTCAAAGAGTTCGATCTCGATACCTCAAAAATTTTCGCCACTAAAGAACAATGGCAATCAGTCATCCAATACAGTCTCGCTCTCCAAGCACTCGAAACAAATGATGAAGAAAAATTTAAAAAGCACATCACAGAAGCATACTGGCTTAGCCCAGAAACTGCATCAGCATTTTCTCATCACATCACCAAGCGAAGAAATGAAAAACTCATGAAACAAATCATCATCTCGCCCGATAGAGAAATACTTACTTTAGAAAATGAAAAACCGATCACATTTAAAGAACTCATCAAAGACAATGATGCACTCATACTAAGATTCTGGTCACCATGGAATCAACAACTCGATACTACCTATCCACTCATCAATAGCGCTGCCATTCAATGCGAAGGAAAAAAAATCACCTTCGCTTCAATTCTGTTAGGTAGCGATCAACAGCTTATCACCTCCGCAAAAGAAGTCATCGCAGAAGTAAAGCCGCCTCTTCCCTGTCACTGGCTTATAGACTCCGATAAAAAATCATTAGGCAAGCAACTACGCATATCTGACCTCCCAACCCTAGTAATCATTAGCAAGGAAGGGAAGGTAATGTATCACGGCAGCGCATCTAACAATTTATTCTGGGACAACTTAACGAAATTAAATCCGGCAATAAAAAAACCTAACAGAACTAATCAGGAGTAAAAAAATCACATCACATTTTAGTGATAACATTTTTCATCATCACTCATTAAAGAAGTGTAAAGTTTTACTCTTGACTTAACTCTCTTACAATGAGTAGATGTTGGCGAATTAAATTTAATTGTGATATAAAACTCTAACAGAATCTAACAATTCGGAAAATAAATCATTTTATACTTTCCAGATTTCGGACTCATACTTAGATTAATTGATGAATAATTCACCTAACATAAACAAGATCCTACGCAGATCCTACTAACCGCATAACCGCACTTAAAACACAGCCATGGCAGCAAAAAAGAAATCAAAAGCGAAAAAAGCAGCTAAGAAAAAAGTTGTTTCAAAACCAGCTAAGAAGGTAACTAGAAAAAAAGCAGCTCCGAAAAAAGCAGCTAAAAAGAAAGTAGCCAAAAAAGCAAAAAAGGTAACCAAGAAAAAAGTAGCTACAAAAGCAAAGAAGGCAGCTAAGAAAAAAGTAGCCAAGAAAGCGAAGAAAGCCACTAAGAAGAAGGTAGCCAAAAAAGCTAAGAAGAAGGTAGCTAAGAAAGCTAAGAAGAAGGTAGCTAAGAAAGCTAAGAAAAAAGTAGCGAAGAAGAAAACCGCTAAAAAAGCTAAGAAGGTCACCAAGAAAAAGGTAGCTAAGAAAGCCAAGAAAAAGGTAGCTAAGAAAGCCAAGAAGAAAGTAGCCAAAAAAGCGAAGAAGAAAGCCGCTAAAAAGGCTAAAAAGGTCGCTAAGAAAAAAGTAGCCAAGAAAAAAGCTACAAAAAAAGCAAAGAAAGTTACTAAGAAAAAGGCAGCTAAAAAGCCAAAGAAAGTAGCTAAGAAGAAAGCTAAAAAAGCACCCAAAAAGAAAAAGAAGTAATTTATTACTCTATTTCAGATCAATCTAAACAGAGAGCCACTCAGTGATGAGTGGCTCTTTTTCATCACGGCATGGCGATAACCCAAACAAGCACAGCCCTAGCAAACATCGGAAGCTATCACCGCGATGGCATTTTCTACTTCCGTAGATCTGCCACTCTACCCCGTATCTGTGTATTAAGTGGAGAACCTGTCAGCCTCAGCGAGCCACCATATAGGCACACCTACGCCAAGCTAGATAACCCACACAGCATTCTCTCCTTCAGAACTATATTCTACATCTTCTTCGCCACCCTTTTTGCATTTTTCCTTTTCGCGCTGAAACCTAGTGCTACCGACGTAACTCTCCTCTTCCATTTGAGCCCCGCACAGAAACGCAGAATGAAATTAGCTAAATATGGCATCTTCTTTCTTATTATTTCTATTGTAGCCCTCCTCTTCTTTGCTCTCGTCTACATAGATACTCCTGCCAGAGTCTACTTAGCAAATACCAGCTTTATCCTCATCTTTATAGCCATCTACTGCGCTTTTAAATTCAAAAACCCATTCAGAACAATAAATTACAAAAATGGGTTCTACTCACTTAAGGGAGCGCACCCAAAATTCCTCAAAGCTCTCACCCAACACGAGCACCTCCCCAGCGTCACATCTCACTCTGCGCGTCCAAAAGTAATCCAGATGAGAGATAAAAGAGGCACCAGAGACTTCAGACCACCTAGTTAGTAGCTATAAACATTAACTATATCGCTGCCCTAACTACTCTTTACCGCTTGCTAGAGTCATGCCTTTTTTCAGTAGTGGGATGACTTCTTTCTCCTGATCTGTTAGAGTGTTGTCGTTTTCAAAATCACTAATCATCTCAGCCACTCCTACTTTACTCATTTCAGTAGCAAGCTCACCATCAGCCATCAGCTGGCTCCAGCTCGCTAAGATAAGTGCAAACTGAACATCTTGCTCAGCCTTCTTCCATCCACGGTCACTAAACTGGACGTTCAGAGTTTTCCCCTCATCCACCCATTCATTTTCTTGCATACTGGAAATCCGTATATCCAATGACAAAACATCATCCGCATTTTCTATTTCAGAAGAAGTCTCTACCTCATACATCACGAGATGCGCACCACCTACTCCCATTGTGATTTTAGCAGGAGAGATAATATTATCCTCAGCATCTTCCGCCTTCGCGTAACCAACCAATCTATATTTCTCCACAGACTCACTAAAAGTGACACCAGTCTCTACCTGAATATTTTCTGTATGGGTATTTCTCACAAGAATCACCGCAATCATGTTTTCAGGATCCCAAGGGCACTGCACTAGCTCGACTCCAGCAGAAGCATGGGTTAACTCTAGGTCAGTTGGCTCATTATAATCAAATGCATTAATAATCTCCTCCACTCTCACCGCGTTTTTATCAGGCAGCACACCATCTACTGCTATGCTATGCTTCACCCAGTTCCAGCTGGCTCTGCCACATGCCATTGGCATCCTAGCCACCGCTTCATCCGCACGGCTCACCCAGCTATTTTCTACGAGTTTGATTAAATTGTTAGAGTCTTCTTGTATCGCAACACCGCTAGATCCGAGATCATAATTTGCGATCCCTCCACCCTGACTACTCACATCGCTAAATTCTCCACCCCACTCCGCATCACTTGGCTGGATGGGTGCCTGGAGTTTATCATCAGATATTCCTGTAAAAGTTAGCTCTGCCGCAGCGCCTCTTCCGCTATCATCACTAACGATGTTGTCCATTAGTATAAATGAAAAAGTAACCAACGCTGCCGCACCTAAAGTCACTAACATCGGTCTCAGCCAAGCTGACTGATGCGTGGACTCCACATCATCTGCTGTGGGTGCCTTCGCTGAGCGGAAGATGGCATCGCGCTGGCTAGGGCTAAGTTTTAGATGCTCTTCGTTTAGCGTCTGCGTCAACATCGCCCCGAGAGCATCGATGTCCTCGACCTCGCGTTTGAGCGGTAGATTCAGATTCTCATCCAGCACTCTGGATAACTCTTCAGCCTCATCTCTAGGGAGCTCACCGAGGGCGTATGCCGTGAGTCTCGGGTCGTTGTCTGTGAGTTTTACTTTCATTTTTCTTGTTTGTTAAATTTTCTGTTAGATCAAATCTTGGGGTAAGATTTCTCTGAGTTTTTTCAGCCCATTATGCAGTAGGAACCCCACGTTTCCCGTGGTCAGCCCCGTAGCTTCGCTGATTTCTTGGTAGCTCATCCCCTGCTGGAATTTCAGCAGAATGACCTCTTTCTGGTTTTCTGATAATGAGTCCAAATAGCCCATCAGCTGAGAAACTCGTTCATGCTGATCTGCCACGGTGTCTGGTGACGGATCATTTGAGGCGGTGTAGCTGAACATCTCGTCATCTACCACGACCATTCGCTTTTCCTTCCTCAACACATCTAGCGCACGGTTCCGACAAACAGTGTAGAGCCAAGTTTTGAGTCCATTTTTCACCTTCTCCACATCCTGCTTGTAGAGGCGGATGAAAGTGTCCTGCACCACATCTCTGGCTCGGTCTAGATCCTTGAGGATGCCCATAGCATAGCCTATCAGCGGAGATTCATACTCCTTGAGAGCATACTCTACTAAGTCATCTGCGGTGGAAATCATGGTTAATTTGTCTTTGCCCATTGCGTTAGTGCTTGGACTATCTACTAGCAGAAACGTATTACCCATTCTTTTCTTAGGTAAAATTCGGAAAAAATCATGATTTGTCTCATTTCCACCGCCTAGTGTGCGAAATCGGCATACTCAATAGCCCCCGCTTGACGCTCAGCTCTTTCCACCTTACATCACCATCATGCTTACAGGTAAATCATTCATCGGAAACTCGCGCGGAACTGGCACAGCAGTCAGTGGATCAGCTATTAATCCCGCAAACGGAGAAAAACTCTCACCAGAAACCATCGCCGCAACAGATGCAGAAGTCCGCTACGCACTAGAACTAGCAGACAGCGCATTTCATGCTTACCGTAAAAAATCTGGTAGCGAAAAAGCAGTGTTTCTCCGCACCATCGCAGCAAACATTGAAGCTCTTATAGATGACATAGCCGCCCGCGGTCCACTAGAAACTGGACTTCCAGAAGCACGCATGCGTGGCGAATCCGGACGCACCATGGGACAGCTACGACTATTCGCAGACCTCGTAGAAGAAGGCTCATGGGTCGATGCCAGAATAGAAACTGCGGATGCTGACCGCGCACCCATTCCCAAGGTAGATCTCCGCTCCATGCTCACTGGGCTCGGGCCAGTGGGAGTGTTCTGTGCTTCTAATTTCCCGCTCGCATATTCTGTAGCGGGTGGCGATACAGCCTCTGCGCTAGCTGCCGGTTGCCCAGTCGTGGTAGTGGCTCACTCATCTCATCCAGGGCTTGCAGAAATAGTAGCTGGCGCGATCCAATCCGCAGCTCAAGAAACAGGAATGCCCGAGGGAGTCTTCTCCCTGCTTTTCGGAGGAGGACGCACCATTGGCAAGTCCGTAGTGACAGCACCTGAGATAAAAGCGATAGGCTTCACAGGATCCTACGCTGGCGGCAGAGCACTGATGGATCTAGCAGCAGCCAGACCTGAGCCCATCCCTGTCTATGCAGAAATGAGCGCTATCAATCCCGTGGCTATTTTCCCAAGTGCCCTCAAGAATGATAGTGAGAGTCTAGCTACAGCAGCATCTGGCTCACTCACCATGGGAGTGGGGCAGTTCTGCACTAATCCTGGCGTATTCTTCATCCCAGCAACGGGAGAGGGTGCTGAGCAGTTCACCGAAACATTCACCAAGCTCACCTCAGAAGTAGCAGGCGCCACTATGCTCAATGCTGGTATCTGTAGCGCATACGCTAATGCCACCACATCCATCCAAGCTCAGCCAAACGTAGAGACACTGCTCGATGTCACCACTGATGATTTCGGAGTTGGAGCGCCATCCATCTTCCGCACTACTGCCACTGAGTTTATCAATAACGCGGCACTCACAGAAGAAATGTTTGGCCCAGCAACACTGCTCGTGACCTACCAGAATACTGAGGAACTCCTCGCACTTGCAGAGTCCATTGATGGTCAGCTCACCACATCCATCCACGCACAGCCAGAAGATGATATTTCTGATATAGTAGAAATTTTCGACCGCAAGTCTGGCAGAGTCATCTTCAACCAGTTCCCAACTGGCGTAGAAGTCTGTAGCTCAATGGTGCATGGCGGACCATTCCCATCCACCTCAGACGGACGCTCCACATCCGTAGGAACCATGGCAATCTTCCGCTACACCAGAGCAGTGAGTTATCAGAACTTCCCACAGCAAAACTTACCTGTAGAACTCCAAGACGCAAACCCACTAAACATCAAGCGCATGTTAGATGATAAACCTGAGTAGTTTTTCTGCTGATCTCAGGAAGCACACCAGACAAAAATAAAACAGCCACCTCGTAAGAGATGGCTGTGAAATGTGAATGATTGAAAATTCAATCCAATTCAATCCTATAGTCTTCTATGTGAGACTACTTGCGGCGACGCATGATCAATGCTAGACCACCAAGCCCAAGTAGAGCAGTAGATGATGGCTCTGGAATTGGAGCAGGTGTGATGTCAAAAGTAACGTCTTCAGTTTCTCCCCAAGCTTGAGAATGCTCATAGCGGAAAATCACTTGCTTACCCGCATCTGCAGCACTTGCTACGTAGCTTACTTGTGTCAATGCAGCCGCTGGAGAAAGCTCCATTACTCCACCAGCAGCAGTTGCTTTGGTTCCTGCATCACTGCCGTCCCAAAGGATGATAGTCATTGTGTAACCATAGCCACCAGTACGTGAAACATTACCGTCCATAGTGATGGTGTCTCCTTCAGCTAGTGCTGTTAGGTGATTATATTCAACAGCTGCGGTAGTATTTCCGCCAGCTGTCGGATTTCCCCACATGTTACCACCTGCTGTAGTTCCTACATTAGAATCAATTACACCACCAGGATCTACTAATGTCCATCCACCTTCACCAGTGAAGTCATTCAGTGTTGCGTAGCCAAAGGTGTCTGTGAAAACAGTAACAGCCTGTGCTGATGATACTAATGCAATGCTGAACATCGCTGTTTTAATGCTATTGTTTAATTTCATATTTTATTTGTTTTTGGTTATTATTGCATCTACATAATGGCGAATCACTCGATATTAAACAATAAAATAAAGTAAAAACATCACATGCTGTGTCCTAACAAAAAATATGATATAATTCATTAACCTATAACAATTAACACCAAAAAAAACAGTATTTGAAAAGTTCATGTCGTTAAAAATATGCAAGCTGCTCGGGGAATGGACAGTCTTCACAGTCACTGGTGTCTGCGAGACAGAAGTCTTGGTAGATCTGGAGTAGTGCTTGATGGTGCCAGGCTTTCTTAAGAAATGGCAGCGCGTCATCGCGGTTTCCAAATAAACGATAATGAGCACGCCTCACCTTCTCATTGATCGCTGGTGCGGGGAGAGACTGATAAGCTTGCCAAGCAGTCTGCTCACTCTCCGCTATTTTTAAGGGCAATAAATGATTTATGATGAGATCAGAAATTCTGTCTTTTCCGATGAGTGCCAGCTTCCGTGCCGAGGTCTTAGAAGTGAGCGTGTAGTGCACTGACCAGAAATCATCTGTTAGAGAGCTTAGCCATTCTGTTAGAGCTTTTGGCTGTGTGGAGAGTTTACGAAATGTCGGCCAATGCTGAGCGATGACTCCCAGCGTAGCGAGCCGTCGTTGCGGATGATTGATAGGTCTGTTTCCGTGGAGCACCCACTGTATTTCTCTTGCTTCATCGAGTTGGAATTTAGTCCGGTCTTGCCACCAAGTCTGCCAGAGATTTTCTAGCCATTGCTGAGAATCCGCCGGAGCTTTCTGATGAATTTCTGGATGCAAGAATCCCGCTGTCCCAAAAATAAGCGCGGGGATTCTCTCACCGCAAGATTTCAGCTGATGAATAGGATGACGCTGAGCTAAAAC